>DAOWGJ010000102.1 GCA_030637505.1 Holophagae bacterium | reverse complement strand
GATCGTCATGACATCCGTATTCCCGGCCCATGCCGGTGAGCCAACGTCTGCCCTTGAGGACAGCCGGGTCGCCGAGGTTCTCGCCATGGCCGAGGGAGGACTGTCATTGGAAATCATCTGGGCCAAGGTCCACGACATCGGATCCTTCCCGGAACTCAGCGGAACCGATCTGGTCTCCCTCAAGGAACACGGCGTTCCAGATCGTGTTTTGGTCCGCATGATCGAGCTTGAGGAGGGGTCGGCCCCTGCACCCGCCTCAGCACCCACACCGGCAGTGGCTCCGCCCGTCGCAGCCCCCGTACCCGGGGTCCCAGGGGACACCGGGGCCATTCGGGTGGTGATCGAACGGCCCTTCATGATTACCTACTACGAAGTCGCAATCGACGGCGAGATGCTGGCCCACCGAGGCAAACTCTGGGAGGGCATGGGCGAACCCGGCCATATCCTCCAGAGACCCAGCAAGGTTGGGAAGCGCAAGGATACGTTGATCACCGCCCTCGACACCGACCTCACACCAGGCCTCCATGAGGTCGCCGTCGGTTTCGCCGTCACGCGGGTCGATAATGATGCTGACGACAACGAGTATGGGAAATACAACCAGGAGTTCTACGTCAATCGTGGAGTCCGGGCGATCGCCGACGACGATGACCACGAGGGGGAATGGGGAACGAAAACAGCCATTGCCTGCGACGTGCGACCCGGCCAAACCTGTGTCGTTACGGCCACACTGGAAAAACGCGCTCCGACCCGCCTTGGTGGAATCCCTATCTACAGCGTCAGTTATCAGACGACGATGGAATAGCAAGGCAATCTGTCGAACAGATTGCATGCGCTCTTGAGTTTGAACTCCAGAGTCTTGATTTTGACAACTTCCTAATGTATCTTCAATGTAGACTCATTAAGAGGAGGGTCCATGAAGACTCACGTTCAAAAATGGGGAAATAGTCTGGCGGTCCGGATTCCGAAGGCGTTTGCCGTTGATCTGGATATTGACCAAGACGCTTCAGTGGATCTCGCCGTCGAGGATGGTGCTTTGATTCTCCGCCCCCTGCCGACTACGGAGTATCGCCTCAGTGACCTGCTCGCAGATGTGACTGAGGAAAACCTCCACCCCGTTGTCGAATGGGGCGCCCCGGTGGGTCGGGAGGAACTGTGAGGCCGGCACCGGATCGGGGTGATTTCGTTTGGACTTCCTTCGACCCGCAAGCAGGTCACGAACAAGCCGGCCACCGACCGGCGATAGTCCTCTCTCCACTCGCTTACAACGAGAAGGTCGGTCTCGCGCTGATCTGCCCGGTCACGAGTCGAACCAAGGGCTATCCCTTCGAGGTGCCCCTTCCAACTGGGCTGCCGATTCACGGAACCGTGCTGGCCGACCAGGTCAAGAGCCTTGATTGGAAAGCCCGAGGCATTCAACCCGCCGGCAAGGCACCTCCCGTGGTCGTTGCCGAGGTTCTTGGGAAACTCGCAACGCTCCTGTCTTGAGCTTTCAACCCCGGCCTTCGGGGTCGCGCAGGGCGCGCCCCCGCTCGGCCATTTTCCTCAAGGGGCGACAGGATCCGAGCCTGAAGAGTACAGCCCCTTGAGAAAATGACCTCGGTGGCCTACGGCGTGGCCCGAGACTCGGTCGCTGAGGGTATCGCCGAGCGTTGCCTTTCAGGCATACTTCGCAACACCTCTGCATCGGGAGGTTCACTCGATGAAGAAGGCCTGACCAGGCACGCGCCGTCGGAGAGGACACTCTTGGACTCTTGAACCTCTTCACCCCTCACTCTTCATACTTCAACCTCACCGACAAGCGCCACGACCTTGGTCACCGCCGCATCCCCTTCGCTTTCGACATCGACGACATGCGCATCGGTTGCCGACAGGGCCGCGAGCAGGGCGGGCACCAGATGTCGGCGCACGACGAGGATCAAAACCCTGGGAGGCCGCAATGCCAGAGCCTGGCGCAAGGCAGGCATATGACCCTGACCTCGAAGTTCGACGGGGCCCAGTTCATCTACAACTAAAACGGCACCCTCCGGCACCGATGCCAGGGCCTGCCGAGCCTTTTCCAAACCGGCCTCATCGAAGAGAAAGCCGGTACCGTGGTGACCTGACTCCCGAGAGGTCTTCCGAGCCAGGGGCGCCTCTTCGCCCGTGCGGAGGTCCCTGACGGAAAAGCCGACCTTGGCTCCGCCCCGAAACTCCCCAGGCTGGATCAACCCGGCCACATCGCACCCATGGCCCACCAGGGAATCGATGATCCGTTCCAAGGTCGTCGTCTTCCCGGATCCGGGCCGTCCCGTCAACACGATGACCGGCGCAGGGCACACCAAAGTCGCCTTCGGTGGTCTGACCAGGCTCGAGTGACCCCGAAGAGCGGCCGCTCCCGCCGCGTCATCGGCTATCCGAACGGTGTGAGCCAGCAACACCTCGGCCAACACAGGCATCCGTCTCCACGCCTCGACTCTTGACACCGACCGCACCCGATGGGCAATCCAGACCTGGCGTCCAGCAACGACCAGACGGGGCAGCGCATTGAGGGCCAGGCCGAATACCAGGCCGAGGCGCTCGAAGCCCAGTTTCCGAAATACGCCCATCACGGCGTCGGCATCTATCGATCGCGACACCACGCCTGCGACCAACCACAAGACCAACAGTCGGGCCAGTAGCATGCCCCCCGCCTCGAGACCCCTGGTGAGCCCCGACGACCAGGCCACCGCCGAACCACCGACGGCCGCCGCAAAGACTGCAGCCAAAACGAACCCAAGGCGGAGAGCCGACCGGAGGACCGTCCGGTCCACCCAACCGGTCGAACCAATGGCCAGGACACAGCCCGCGAACGGCCCCCACCGCCACGGCAGGAACACCAAAACGCATGCCGAGCCCAGGGCCGCCGAGGTGAGGATTCGCCTCACTGTCCCAACCTTTCATTCACTCCGGACGACAGACTCCAGGCCCACCACCCGGCCAAGGCGCCGACGCCGGCCGCGAAGCCAACCACACCACCAAGGACGGCGAAAGGGGAAAACGTCCCAAATCCCAACCAAGCCAGGGCTTCCAGAGCTGCCTGAGCCGTGGCCGCGACCGTGTCCCGCCCAGCGACCACCCAGACCGTCAGGGTCATCTGTACCGGCGTCAGGCCAAGAACAATGGCGCCCCCAACGACCGCCGACACCCGACGGGGACCGAGAACATCAAAGACCACCTCTATCACCAGGGCCTCGAGCAGGATCCCGATCAAGGGTCCAGGATAAAGCCCGCCCAGTGTGAAAACCTTGAGAAAGGCGGCGACCAGGCCCGCAAGGATGCAAACCCCCGGTCCTCCGCGAAGCCGCCTCAAGGTCACCAGGCACACCAAGCCGAGGGCCGCCATCACCATTCCCCGAACCGGCAGCCGGCTCAGATGGAGTGCCGTGCCGACGCTCAATTCCAGGGCGCCCCACAATGCGCCGATCAGCGCTGCGGCAGTCCACGGCCGTGCATCGGTCATCGGGTTAACTCTTCGAGGCCGGCCGGACTGAGCCGGAGGTGGCGATGAGCCGCCGCAGCCAGCTCCGTTCGGTGGGTGATGATGACATAGGCGCGGCCCCGCGCCGCCCGGCGGACGACCAGCTCCATAAAATCGACGACATCCTGTGCATCGAGGCCTTGTGCAGGTTCATCGATGATCAGAATCTCCGGTTGCAGAACGTCATGTGCGGCGTGAACCAGCCGCTGGCGTTCGCCCCGGCTGAGACTCCAGGGAGTCCGTGCAGCCAGGGCCTCCAGGCGATGACGGCGCAAGACTCTGGCCACCTCCCCGATCGGGGCGCCGCACGCCCTCAATTCTCCCTCTACGGTCGCGGAAAAGAGTTGAAGTTCGGCCTCAGGCATCATCAAGGCGGGCGGACGAGAGCCTGACACCCGGCACGAACCGGCATCGGGCGAAGAATGCCCGGCCATCACCCGTGCCAGGGTCGACTTGCCGACACCGTTGTCACCGCTCAAGACGACAATCTCCCCTTCTCGTAACTCGAGGTCAATCGGCTCGAAGAGGCGGCGGTTGCCGGCCCTGACGGACAGACCCTTCGCTTCGAAGACCAAACGATCACCAGGCTGATGATCCGGCGTCGAGAATGCCGGAGGTTCCGGGCTCCCGTCACGCTCCAGCAGGCCGCCCTCCAACTTCACCCACCGACTGACCGCCAAACCCAGTCGCCAGCCACTGTGCTCGGCGGCGATCACCGCAGACCCTGAGGCCGACGCCTCCACCAAAGCCTCGGACAAAGCCGCAGTTCCACCCTCATCCAGGTGGGCCGCCGGCTCATCCAACACGACCGGACGGGGAGCAGCCATGAGCACCGCCGCCAAGGCAACCCTCTGCCGTTCACCGGAGGATAAATCGACGATCCGACGATCCAACAGCGGACCAACTCCCAACCTCTCCCCAACAAACGCCAGGTCCCGAGCTTTACCGTAAAGCCTTTTCGCCGCAGCCAGTTCCTGTCGAGGGGTCGGCAAGAAGAGCTGCCCATCCGGCCTATCCAGGCAACTCCCCATCAGATGCGCCCTCTGCCCGGGGTCCAGATCGTCCAACGGCTCCCCCCCAAGTTCGACAGTGCCGAAAACTTCAGCTGAGACGAACCACGGCGTCAAACCGTTGATCACCCGCAACAGCGTGCTCTTGCCTGAGCCCGAATGGCCGAGCAGGCCCAGAACTTCGCCCCCGTCGACGGAGAAATCGAGGTCTCGCAACACCGGCGTCCGCCGCCCTGACGGTGTCACCGTCAAGCCTCGACCTACCAATGGCTCCCCGTTCGTCATCCGACTCCGAAATATTCGGCCACAGCTTCTCTTCGATCCATCGCGTGAGTATATACGGCGGGCGGCCATGGTGACCTGTGCGGCGGGGGGACGGGGTCCCAGCCCATTCCGCCGACGGCGGAACTGGTCCCTACCCGAGCCCGAGCCCGAGCCCGCTACCGTTACCGTTACCGACTCTTCTCGGAAATAGGGCCTGGCACACACACCGGTAAATTCCTGGAGTTTCCTTGTAGCCCCCCGACGATGCCGTGTCAGTTTGAGCGGAACACAGGGAGAGTCGGGCTCGGGCTCGGAGGATTCCGAATTATTTAGGCGCCTCCTCTGGGTCTATTCTCGCCCCAACACCGGCAGGTTCAGCCCTGACGGCGGATCCAACTCCGGCTCCGTCCGGCCGAATGAAAAGTCCAGGGACGGTCCCGAGGGACAGCGTTCGACACAGGTGCCGCAGTTGGTGCAGCCGTCACGCGGTCTCATGTGGCGAGGATCGATGTTCCAGGGACATTTGACGAAGCAGGTCGCGCCCTGAAGTTCCGGCCTACAGGTCGGTTCGGACCAGTCGATCGTCAGGGTTTTCCTCAGTCGCAGCAGGACCAAGGTCGACCCGACCGGGCACAGTGCCCGGCACCACAAGCGGCGCGGAAGCACGACCTCGAGAATGAGCAACACCCCAAGAAGACCGAGGGTACCGGCGGTCGCCCCACCCAGGAAGATGATCTCCATCGGCAAAACGGTCATCAAACGCGGCGCTGAGATCGTCGCAGCGAGGGGCATCCCGGTCGCCAATCCCAGCAACAGCACCCCTCCCAGAAATGACCAGCGAAGCGGCCCCAGCCACGACGGGATCCGGCCGACGTTCCGCCTCAGGATCTTGTCCAAGAGCTCCGAAAGCAGGCCCCAGGGGCAGACCCAGGAACAGAAGACCGGCCCCAGCGCCAAAGCCAGCAGCACCGGGAGAATCATCCCGCTGAGCAGAGTCCAGCCGATGTCCCTGGCGGCGATGATCGACGCCAGGCCCGAGACCGGGTCAACCAGTGAAATCGGACCCACCTGCAGCGAAGCCAGGGTCCCCATCACCGTGATCTGGCCCTTGAGGTAGGTGAAGGGCAGCACCAGGAAAAGGAGCAAAAACCCAGTCTGACTCAGCCTTCGCAACCGGCCCCATCGCATCCGCCCATCGTGTCGAAAACAACTCACCATACTCGTCTCTACCTCCAACCCGGCAGCACCGAAAACAAAAGAGGAGCTGGCAGGCCAGCCGAGAGCTATTAGCAGTTAGCTTTTAGCGATTAGCTCAAAAAGCGTTGTTCTAAAGGCCGTGCAGCTGTCTTGCTAACAGCTAATGGCTAATCGCTAACAGCTTCTTCTTCTCACCCCTCACTCTTCACCCCTCACTTCGTCCGAATAACCCGAATTGCCTCCGGTTCGGTTGGACACACCGGAACACACAATCCGCACCCCACGCAGAACTCCGGGTCGACGATCGGCTCGAGAGCCAAATTCTGCCTGATCGCCGTTCCCTGGAAGGGGCATGCATCGACGCACGAGCGGCAGAGAATGCCCAGGAAGGCGTAGCAGGTGTCGGTATCGATCACCGCCTCCCCCATGTCGATATCCTCTTTTTCTACCGGTTCCAGAGCCCCGGTCGGACAGACGTCGGGACAGATCATGCACAGATAGCAGGGGATCTCCCGGGGATGGATGACCGGCGTTCCGACGCCCAGACCCGCCTCCCATCCCGACTGTCGAATAGTCTGATAGGGGCACGAGGCCGTACACCGTCCACATTTGATGCACAGTGCCAGGAACTCGTTTTCCGGTCTGGCCCCCGGCGGGCGCAGCCCCTCCGGGAAGAAACGACTCCAAAGATTTCGACGTGTACGATTCACGACCGGGTCACGCCTCGCCATCGTCGATCAGTTTTTGCATCGCACCGGCCCGGGCCTCTGTTGCCCCACCGCCATCGTCCTGACCCATGAAGGTCGGGAAGACACCGAGGATCTCTTCATCCCCCTTGACGAGTTGTTCCATCGCCCGTTCCAGTTCCTTGGCAGAGAAGGAACACCAGACGATGGCCAGACGGCGGTCTCCATCTCCGCCGACGACGTTCAGATCGGCAAGGCTCTCCAGACGGCAAGCGACGCTCGGCGCCCGACCGGGCAGCGTCTCCACCACCGCACCGACAACGACAGCTACGCCATCCTCAAGAAGAGCCCCGGGCCCACTTTCGGGCCCGGGACCGGAGTCAAACTGATGGGTCATGCCTTCGCAAGCTTGACCGCGCAGATCTTGAAGGTCGGTTCCTTCGATCCCGGGTCAAACTGGTCGATGGTGATCTTGTTGCACATGCGATCGAGGTGGGCATCGTGCATGTGGACGAAGACCATTCCAGGCTGAGAGCTGTCCGTCACCAGGGCCGGAAAGACCAGCGAATCACGTCGGGACGTCACCCTGATTCCATCGCCCGTCCGAACGCCGAGTTTCTTGGCGTCGTCCGGGTGGATCTCCACTTCGGAGGTGATCTTGGCGTGTGTCAGTTCCTTGCACCGGCCTGTCATGGTCGCCGTGTGCCAATGCTCAATCACCCGGCCCGTCGTGAAGAAGAAGGGATATTCCTCGTCGGGCATCTCCGCGGCGTTTTCCCACGGCCTGAACCACACGACTGCCCGATTATCCGGCTTGGCGTAGAACATGATCCGGTGGGGATAGTCGTCCGGCACCCACGGGTCCTCACCCTTGACGTAACGCAGCTTGGTACCCGGGTGATCTTCGGTCGGACACGGCCAGATGACACCATGGTCCTTGCGGAGACGGGCCCTGGTGATGCCGCCGATCTGATACATGGTGTCCTTGCCCAGAAGCAGCAGCTCTTCCCATGCATCGTCCGGACTTTTCCACGGCAGAAGTTTGCCGTACCCGCAGCGGGCGGCAAGGTCGACCAGGATGTCGAAGTCGGGCCGTGCATCACCCTGGGGTAAGACCACCCCGTGATCGAGCTGATAGCGCCGCTCGGTGCAACCGAACACACCTTCCTTTTCGG
>DAOWGJ010000373.1 GCA_030637505.1 Holophagae bacterium | reverse complement strand
ACTGGTCAACCGGAAAAAATCAGCGTCCTGCCGCGACACACCGGAAGCTTCCTAAATCAAAGAAATAACCTGGGCACGTACAAACCGGCTCGAGACTCGTGAGATCGCGGTACTCGAGGCTGAAACCGCACGGATCGGCACCGCCGGGGATCAGCGTTGACACCACCTGGACTCCCTGGTCGGTGGTAGGAGCAGTCAAGTTGGGCTGACCTCCACCGATCACCCTCGCGAGATCGACCAGGCCCGGCAGGAGAGCCGCTGCCGCGCGGCTCCGCGCCATATTCTTTGCTTCCCTCTGCTGCCGCATCGCCGTCTCGATACCATCCAACAGGGTCGATACCGCCGGCGCCTGACAACTCACGGACGAGTCCGCCGCCATTGCCGCCAAATCACGGGCCCTCTCGAGTTGACCTGCCGAGAGCGCCGAACTCGCCTCCCATACTGCTTGTACGGTGGCTTGTTGTCTTCGATCCAGCCGCCGAATCTTGTCGTGGTTGGCCACCAGCCAAGGGTGCTCCGGGTCGAAATTGGTCATGTGGTCGGCACTGGCGAGGGCCGCACGATAGTTACACGCCTTGGCGGCCGCTGCGGCCGTATTGATCAGAGGGCTAAGATCGGCCGCACCCGGCCCGATGTCCGTCCGCCGTCCTCTGGTCGGTCCGGCCACCGCCGCCGATTGAGGCCGTGGCGGCGTTTTTCCCAGGGTCACCGAGCTCAGCTTGCCGACTACCCAGCCATCGCCGTCGCCATTTCCTATCGTTTCGTCCTGTCCTTCCATACACCGCCCCTGGGCATTGCACTCCTCGCTCGGACAACTCTCCATCACCCAGAGAGCTGCAGTTCGACGGCCGGGGAACGGTCCCCCGAGGATCTTCTGGGTCGCCTCATCCCATGTGTCGCGAATCATCACTTTCCCGGTTGTCACGTCACACAGGGCGAAGACCTCAGCGGACACATTTCCGCCACTCCAAACCAAAAGGAGGACGAACACAATTGCCAACAATTTCAGTCGCCCACCAGAGACAGGACCCAAGCCTCGATTACGGCTCACGGCCTAGCACCTCAAAAACCGCAGTGGCTTCTTTCACTGATCCCTGCAACTCGATCGTCACCAGCAGCTCGTAGACCCCGGGCGTCAGTGTGGCCGGGACTTGAAGAGGTTGGCTGGATTGGTGAATTCCAGGCCCTTGCTGTACGGAGGCATCGGTGGTTGTCAACGTCCGCTGACCCTGGCGGATCGTCCTCCACTCATTGACTGTGACGATCGCACCGGAAGGCAGACCCTCGACCGCATAGATAGCGATGAGTCGGACGGTTTCACCGGCGACAACCCGCGCTGGTTCAACCGAGGCCGCCATCATGCGAAGTTCGGGACGGACCGTAATCGGGATCGCGGTTGCACGTGGCACCGGAGGCGCGGTGGCAACCGGGACGTTGACCTCTTCAATACGTTCATTCGGTGGTTGGACCTCGAAGGCCTCGAAGCGCATGTAACGTTCGATGTTCATCAGACGCTCGACAGTGCCAACCTTGTTGAAACTCCCGCGCCTGTTAAAAGTGAACTGTGCTTGCGCATGAACGTCAACAAAATGCAGGCTGAGCGTGACTCCCTTGAGTCCTTTTAGTTTTTCAGCCTCCCACCCATCGACAACAAACCGTGCTCCTGCCCGTAGGGTTTTCCCGTCCATCAACGGCAGCACCGCCTGTCGGTTGGTCACCTTGAGTCGGAAGCAAAAGTACTCCACGTTTTCGGTACCCGAACCGTGTTCGCACATCCATGGGCTCTCCGACCAGCCGTCTCGATCTGTTCCCTTTTTGATCTCAACGGCGATCCGGTTCCGGCACCGAGCGTTCTGCCAGGTCTGATTGATCCGATCAAGAGCCGCCGCCTCTTCACTGGTACCGGCGTCCGCACCGCTCACGGGATGCAATACCAGCGCCAGCCCGAGGCAGGCCGGCCCGAACCGGGAAAAACCTTTCATGCCAGAATCTTTTCGCCTGATCAACCACCGTCAGCCGGAGGAGGAAGCTGCTGCGGGGCTGGTGGAGCTGCAGAAGCACATGCAGACATCACCGAAACAAGGGCAAGTACGGCGAAGAGCAACGCGAGGCGTGATCTCATAACCTTCTCCTTTTCTTTGACTCTGTTTGAGCCTACGGTTATAGTTCTGCACCAATAATACAATGACACCCGCACAATATTGCAAGTGGCGGACCAAATCCGGATCGCAGGGGGGATTCTCGAAGTAGGAAATGTCAGGCGTTTTAGGCTTCAGGCCTCCCGGTATGGCAGAATCAGACAGATTTCGAAAGTTTGAGAACTTCACCAGGAGGCCAACCGATGATCTCGTCTGCTTGTAAATTCCTCGGCCGCGAGTTCGTGATCGTGCTTCTCACGCTCCTCACCATCGTTCCCGCATTCATGGCTGGGGTAGTAACCGATATTTCTTCCATTCATCTCTTCGCGCTCTCGGAGGTCTCCCTGCCCCGCCTCTCATTGGAGGTCGCTCAAGTTGTAGGCGGCTTTCACGGTTTTCCGCAGGCTCTCTCCCTTGGATGTTGGCTCTTAACGATCATCTTTTTTCAGCTTCTGGCCTTCAATTCGCGCACATCCCTCGAATTCCGAGTCAGGTTTCTATCGGTTTACGTTCTGACTTGGATCCTATTTGCAGGCTTCGTCCTGACCGTCTGGGCTGCCGCCCTCCTGCCACACGGGATTCTCCTTTCCCGTATGGACTCCTGGCTTCCGGGCGCAGCCAATCTGATGGTGTTGGCAGCGCTCATCGTCGCCCTCACCCTCCCAATCGGCATGGCCGTTCTCGGATCAAGCCGCCGGAACCAGAATCACTGAATCCGGCCTCTCAGCATCGTATCCGGGCGGTCGGCGCGGCATTGGGTCCAACCTGCCTATGATCTAATGGTCCACGAGCCCTCGACCCGACAGCCAGCCGTGCGAGGGCAAGGGAGGACTCAGGATGCTTCGTTGGGGTTGTTTGCTGCTTGGTCTGGCCTCGATCGCTCTCGGGGTGGTCGGTTATCTGATGCATCCACCGGTCGCCACCGAGGCTCGTCCGGTCACCATTAACGAAGCGATCGGCCTCTTTGCCGAGCACGACCGGATTGCGGTGGAACTCGACGCCGGCCTCGATGTTGACCACCGTCTGTTCGCCACACTGACCGAACGCCCACATTTCACCCTCAAACCAACTGACATCACGTACGAGGTCAACCTTGCCGAGGGCGATCCCGCGACCCTGGCCCCGTTCCTCGGGAACCGCGTTCGCCTGTCGGCCGGCCTCGATGCCGGCGCCATCTCCCTGGCCGTCGTCAGCCCGCGGTCGATCGGGGACGACGAGCTGAGGGGCGAACGAATCCTGGCGCCCGTTTCCGGAACCGACGGGGCGGTGTGGGCGGTGTCACCATTTTTCAGCGCCGACGACCCGGAGCGAAAGACCTGGCTGACCGCAATCGTCCTCGAGGGCGTCGTCAGCCGTCTGCAAGACATCGGTGAGAATCTGGCCTCATTTCAGGTTGAGTATGATTACGACCAGATTCGACAGCTGGCAACGACAGACCTCGGCATCACGATCGACGACCACACATTGTTGATCGACACCGGAAACGACGAGGTCAGCTCGGGGCTCTATCGCCTCCCCGTCGCGGGAAGCCGCGGCGCCCTGTGGGCGATGCCCTTTTACGATCAAATGGAACTTCCGCCGTGGGCCGCCGCCGGCCCTATCCGCGGTCTGATGTGGGCCTGGGATGCCGATGGCGGATTTGACATGGACCTTGCCCTGGTTTCAGGCCTGCCGATTCCCGCTCGTTACGGCGTCATCCACCACGACGAAACCGGCGCGGGGCACAACGAAAAAACCACCTTCGGGCTCAAACTCTTCACCGGTCTCGGAGGGGTGATGATCGCCGTTTCTCTGGCCGCGTTCCTCCTCAGGAGACGACGACGAAGTGCCTGAGGGTACAGGCGCTCGCCAAACTCGAGTGCAATGCCACGAAGAGGGGGAAATAGCCACAAAAAGGCGCAAAAAGGCACGAAAAGAAGGATATTGAGAGCAATGAGAATTTTCCTTGAAACCCTCAAAAAAGTAGGTCATACCTATCCCCTTCGCTCAGGTTCCCGTGTGCGGTCTCCCATTCGGAGCGGCCGTTGTACACGCCCTGAAGGACGTGCCTACGTTTATCTTGTTGTATCTATGTAGGTTGAGTTCGTAGGCGGGTCCTTTAGGGCCCGCTTCCACATTTGAATCGGTGCTCATGGCGATCAACCTGAGCGAAGGGGATAGGTATGGTAGGGGTTAGGAGTCTTTTCCCTTTTTTTGTGCTTTTTCGTGCCTTTTTGTGGCTACTCTTGTTGTGGCATTTTACCAGTGGCTAAGGCGTCGGCTTTTTCAGCTCACGGCGCCGACCACTGCCCGACTCCCCCACTCTCAAATCCGTCCGCAAAGATCAGCCCGGACTCGAAGGCGCCGAGGTCCAGGGCTCCATCGGCGGGGCGAGTCGTGCTCTTTCTGTGGAGCACGTACTGCCTGACCAGGGCGTGATCCGGCAGGACGGCGGGATTGAGGGTGGTACCGGCGTCCACGCACACTGATTCCGTCTGGAGCGCGAAGTCCTCGGCGAAGCCAGGATCACTGCCCTCGAGATTGGTGCCGTCGTCGTTCAACACACCGTTGAACGAGCTGTGGCTGGTCACCCAACCGCTGGTCAACCAGTTGTGCCCGAGGTCCATCACACCCGATGACGACAGCATCGCCAAGTGGCTGCCGGTGGCGGTGGTGTAGATGATGTTGTTGCGCACGTCGGCCGTTTCGTCGTTGGTTGAGAGCCGCATCAGGGTCGTATTGCCGGAACGGGTGGAGACGACGGTGTTGTTGTAGAAGTACAAGGTGCCTTTACGGTAATCCGCTGTGGTCCCGCTGTCACCGCCGTAGTGCACGATTTGGGAGTTGTCCGTTCCCTCGGCCTCGATCAAGACGTTGCCGTAGACGTGGGTCTCGTTGTAGGAAGGATGGTTGACCAGCACGGAGCTGTCTTCGGCATCTACCAAATCAAGCTGCCGGTTGCCGCGTTCGATCCAGTTCCAGCGCACCACCAGACCCGCGGACCGATCCTTGAGATTGTTGCCGCCCGCAGTACCGCGCAGGGGTCCGAAACGGTTGTACTGGTAGGTTATTCCGATGGCCGCAGTGTAAGTATTGTGCTCGTAGATTGATCCCTCGATGCCGTTGTCGTAGATCCAATTGCCCTCGATCAGTATGTTCTCGGTCTCACCGTCGTACGCGCCGATGAACAGGCCGTTGCCGGAATCTCGCAGGATGCAGTTACGGATGACGAGGTCGGTCACCTTCTCGACGTAGATCGAGGCTGCGTTGTTTTGGTAGGAAGCTGCGTGCCCATCGGTGTCGGTAAATCCGTAAGGTGGCCGACCCGAACGGATGTCCAGGTTTTCGATGACGATGTGGGCCGGTAGCGAATCCGGCGGGTTGTTCGCCCCTCCGATCTTGATCACTCCCCGACCCTCGTTCCAGAAGTCCAACGCAGTGCGGGTGGTAGCCTCCCTTCCATCGATGATGGGAAGCTCTCCAAAAGGCCCGGGCACACCGCTGACGACGATAGGGTCGGCCTCGGTACCCTGCCGGCAGATGACCCACTTCTCGGCGTACGGCGCCGCCCTCCAATGAATCAGGACCCGGTCACCCGGCATCAGACTCTCCCACGGAACTTGAGAGATGCTGCCCAAGGCCTGTTCCGGCCCGACCTCGTAATCCGCGGCCATCGCCGCCGAGATCGGCCACATCAGCAAAACCGCAACGACGAAGACTAGAGGCCCGGACTCTGGGGTTGATCGGAGCATGATGAATCTATCGTAACGCTAACAATCTCCCCGTCGGTGACCTCGATCACGGGCCTGCATCATAGCCCGGGGCTGGTTTCAAAACCGGAAGATGATTCCCGCCAACCCCCGAGCCTCCTCGAACGTCTCATGATCGACGTACTCGGTGGTCAGGAGCAGAGTCCATTCCCGGCTGAAATTGATATTTGCCGATAGCGAAAAGCGGTCGCTGTTCGGCCGCGCGACGACCTCGCCACCGTCAGCGCTGTCATACCGGTAGTAGGCGAGCGCCTTGCTGTAGTCGAACGACACATAAACCTCCCGGTTGAAAGAGCGTCCCAGCGACAGATACAGCGCATCGTACGTCTCGTCGCGGGTCTTGAACTGAGTGCTCGTCCCAGACAAGTCGACTCCAGTTCCGAAGAGGTCGGCAAAGTGAGCGCCGAACTGAAGGCGGTCGCGGGTCTCATCGTCCCGGCTGTATCGATCACTGCCTATCGCGGCCCAGAGGCGGATGCCACGTGCCGGCGTCCAGGTCAGCCGGAGCTGACCCGACTCGAAAAGCAGTCCTTCGAGAGCCTCGGGGGTTACCGGGCGTCCCGCAATTGCGTCTTCGGTAATTGTGCGCGCGTCGATCGACCGCCCATCGTGGTAGTTCCCCTGAATCTCGAGAAAATCCACGGGCCTATATCTGATGTTAACCAAAAGGTAGGTCAAACCACCGCCGCCGAGGTCTGCCGGCCCTTGGAGATCGTACTCCAACGCTTGGTAAACATAGAGTTTGGAGGCGACCGAGAAAAAGTTGTTGAAGACGGCCACCGAGCGCTCGATCAGATCAGAGTTACGGATCATGACCCAACCAAGCACGTGACGTCGGCCGTGTTTACCGTCAAGAGCAACGAAGGTGCCCGCCTTGGTCACCTTTTCGGCATAGCCCGCGTCATAATATTGAGGTTCGAGCCCCCCAAAAAGACCGAAACGCCAACTGCCGAGTGTCGAATTTCCGGGCAGACGGTACTCGGCGAAAAGGCCACCGATGGACCCGAGCCCTCCGAGTTCACGGATCCACTGCTGGCCGGCACGGACCCTCAGTCGACCATTGGCAGTGCGCAACCCGACATAGGCATCGTAAAGGCTCAAGACGCTGTCTCGTTCAGTTGACGGGTACACTGCGAGGCGCACATCGAAGGCATATTCGAAAAGGGAGTCGGACGTGTGATCGGACTCGAGGTTGAAACGACCAATGAGATCCGAGTAGTCAGAACTTTGGCCTGAGGCATCCGTTCGCTGTGCCCAGTTTCCAAAAAGCGCGAACCGGCCTCTCGGCGCATTCTGTGCGCCGGCCGGACTTGCGCCTACGAGGAATAGGACGGCTGCCAGAACGAGGGCCCCGCCGGCCGATCGAGCGACCTTCGTTGCCTGCCCACCCCCGACTCGGCATCGAGGCTCAGCGGCGGCGACCATGAGACCTGATCATTCTCGTAAACCCTTCCTCCCCGTTCGGGTGGCAGGAGAGGCAAGCTGGAGAATCGTAGATATAACCCGCCACCTCACTGTGATCGTCATCCGCCTCGGACCGCGGATGGCATGCAGTCGTGCAGGTAAAGATCGCAAAGGTCCCAGGGTTCGGGTGGCATTCATTGCAGTCGAAACCCCGGTGGTTGCCTGAGTCGATCGGGAACCAGATGTGGTTGAAGTCTCCCTGATCCCATGTTGAATCACCAATGTTGTGGCAGGTCTCGCAGGTCGTTGGAAAGCCGGCGGCACTATGATCCGGGTCGGTGGTCCCCTGATAGTCGTCCAAATGACAATCGACGCAGTCAGACGGCAAGCCCTGGT
>DAOWGJ010000395.1 GCA_030637505.1 Holophagae bacterium | reverse complement strand
CCTGGTCAAGGGGCTGATCCAAGAGGCCAAAGGAATCGTCGAGAACCTCTACGTCCCGGATCTTCTGGCGGTCGCGTCGTTCTATCCCGAGTGGACCCAGATCGGCGGCGGATTGGGCAACTTCCTCGCCTATGGCGACATTCCGCAAAACGGCATCGACGACCCCTCCGGCTTTCTCTTCCCGCGAGGCGCAATTCTCGACAAGAACCTGAGCGAGGTGCATGAGGTCGACCCGACCGACCCCGCTCAAATCAGGGAGGAGGTCGCCCACTCCTGGTACTCCTATCCGGGTGGCGAGGAGGCCCTGCACCCCTGGCAGGGGGTTACCGAGCCGGATTACACCGGACCCAAGCCGCCTTATACCCAGCTTGACGAAAACGGTACATACTCGTGGGTCAAGGCGCCCCGGTGGAAGGGTCACGCGATGGAGGTCGGACCGCTGGCACGGATGCTGGTCGGCTACGCGAGCGGCCGCGAGGATATTCAAGAGGTCGTCAACGACGCCCTCGGGCGCCTCGGCGTCCCGGCAACAGCACTGTTCTCCACGTTGGGCAGAACAGCTGCCCGGGGCCTTGAAACCAGGCTCGCCGTTCACTGGTTGATGGATGAGTTCGACCGCCTGGTCGCCAACTTGAAAGCTGGTGACAATGCGGTCGCCGACACGACCCTGTGGGAGCCCTCGAGTTGGCCGGCGAACTGCCAGGGCCACGGTTTTACTGAGGCGCCACGCGGCGCTCTCTGCCACTGGGTGGGAATCAAGAACGAGAAGATCGACGTCTATCAGATCGTTGTCCCCTCGACCTGGAATGCATCGCCGAAAGACAGCAAGGGCCAGCCCGGCGCCTACGAGGCCGCACTGATAGGCACACCGGTTGCCAACCCCGACCAACCGGTCGAGATCCTGCGCACCATTCACTCGTTTGACCCATGCCTGGCATGTGCGACCCATGTCTACGGGCCCGATGGGCGAAAGCTCGCAGAGGTCGTACTCAGATAGGAGGTGAGCCATGGCTGCCGTTCAACCACTTGACCCGGATGATGTGGCCCTCCGCCCTCATCGCTATTTTCGGCAAAAGTACGTCTGGGAGTGGCCCGTCCGAATCTACCACTGGGTTAACGCCATCTGCATTCCGGTGCTCTTTTTGACCGGCCTCTACATTGCGACGCCGATTCTCGCGCCCGCGGGAGAGGCCTACGGGAACTTCGTGATGGGCAGGTTTCGGCAGGTCCACTTTGCCTTCGCCTTCATTTTCCTGGTCAGCTTCATATTTCGAATGTATTGGTTCTGGGTGGGCAACAACTATGCCCGCTCGGGGTTCCCGTTCATGTGGAGGGCGAGTTGGTGGAGAGACCTTGCTCGCCAGGCGGGAGACTATCTCCGTTTCGAGCGCGGTCACGTCCACCTGGGACACAACGCCCTCGCCGGGCTGGCATACACCCTGTTTGCAATCGGGCTGGGATGGGTCCAGGTTTTCACCGGTCTCGCCATGTACTCCGAGTCCAACCCAGGCGGCTTCTGGGACTCGTTGGTCGGCTGGGTGATCCCACTCCTCGGCGGTTCCTTCCGCGTTCACATGTGGCACCACCTGTCGGCGTGGGGATTCATCGTGTTCGCAATTCTCCACATCTACATCGTTATTTATGACGGACAGCTCTTCAAAAAGGGTCTCGTTTCGTCCATGATCTCGGGTATGAAGTTTTATCAGGACGGTGACATCGACCATGACACCTGGCTCAGCTGAGGGACGACAACACGACCGGACCCCGCCGCTGCTGGTACTCGGTCTCGGCAACACCCTCCTCGTCGATGACGGGGTGGGTGTTGTGCTCGTCAACGCTCTGGAAGCGGCTCCGATTGCGGCACACGAGTCGATCGAGCTGATCGATGGCGGCACTCAGGGTCTGGTCCTCCTCGGTCGGCTCTGCGATCGTCAGGCTGTGGTCATCCTCGATGCTGTCGCCCTTGGAGAGAAACCGGGAACGATCCACGTCCTCCGCGATGACGAAGTGCTGAGGAACAGCCCTCCGGAGGCAACAAGCGCTCATGAGGGTAACGCAGGAGACCTCCTTCGAGCCGCCGCGCTGATCGGTGACCTGCCTCCCAAGATCGTGGTCATTGGCATCGAGCCCGGTGCGATCCGGACAGGGATCGGGCTCAGTCCAGAGGTTGAGCAGGCCGTGCCTCCGGCGGTGGCCTCTGCCGAGAGGGTGCTCACCCAAATCCTCGGTGAGATCGAAGAACCCAGTTGAGCATGACGGGCCGGGCCGCCACGGCGGTTTCGGGATGTGCTACAGGCTCATTTTGATCTGTGGCGCCCTGGTCTTCGCCCGGCGTGGGCAGTGGCGGCTCTCGGCGTTTCACCGGTGTTCACCCGGGTGCAGAGGTAATGCCGCAGGTCGTCGCCGCCCTGTAAATCCTGTTCATAAATGAGGATGCGTCGCGGTCCTGTTGGAACCTAATTTTGCGACAATGTATTGTTTAACACGAAATAATTTGACATAGCAGGGTTGTTCCTCCTAGAGTGTTCCCAAGGGCAAAAAGCCCTTAGCGGGGAAAAAAGGAGGATGTCATGGCTCGGAGGGATCTGTGGGAAGCGCCGTCGATGGAACCTGTCGGCGAAGGCGTTGATCGGAGAGATTTCACCAAGGTCTGCCTGATGGCGGCCGCAGCGGTAGGCCTGTCGGATTCGGCAGGTTTGAAGATGGCCGAGGCCGCGGAGCAGGGCCTCAAACCATCGGTTATTTGGCTCCACTTCCAGGAGTGCACCGGATGTACCGAAAGCCTGCTCCGGACATCCGCCCCCGGCTTGGCGGAGCTTATTTTGGATCTGATTTCGTTGGATTACCACGAAACGCTGTTTGCTGCTGCAGGACATCAGATCGAAGAGGCGCTCCACCAGGCGATGGAGGCCAACGCTGGTAAATTCATCTGCGTGGTAGAGGGGGCAATACCAACCAAGGAAAACGGGATCTACTGCAAGATCGGCGACAGAACCGCGATGGACATTCTCCAGGACGTCGGTTCGAAGGCCGGTGCGATCATCTCGATCGGGTCTTGCGCGTCGTGGGGTGGTATACCGTCGGCGGCGCCCGATCCGACAGGGGCCGTTGGGGCGCCGGAGATTCTTCCGGACAAAACGATCGTGACGATCCCAGGTTGTCCCGCCAATCCCTACAATTTCTTGGGTACCGTTCTTCAGTACGCGACCTTCGGAACCCTGCCGGCCCTTGATGAAAAGGGTCGACCGATGTTCGCCTACGGACGGACCATTCACGAGCATTGTCCCAGAAGGGCTCATTTCGACGCGGGCCGGTTTGCTCGGGTCTATGGGGACGAAGGCCATCGCCTGGGCTATTGCTTGTACGCTCTGGGCTGCAAGGGCCCGGAGACTCATGCCAATTGTTCGGTGATGCATTTCAATGAGATCCCAGATTGCTGGCCGATCGGTATCGGGCATCCATGCTTCGGCTGCACAGAACAGGGCGTCGGATTCACCAAGTTCGTTCATGAGGCGGCAACCCTTCCGGAAGGAGTGCATCCTCCGATCGAACCTGACCATGGTCCGACCAACGCGGGTTGGTATGGGGTGGCAGGTTTGGCCGCCGGCGCCGTGATCGGTGCGGGCATGATGGCATCGAAGAAGATCGCCGATGCCGGGGAGGAGGAGTCCTCATGACATTTGATCGCCGCAGCCTGCTCAAGGGTGTGGCGGCAGCTGGGGCAGGGGCCGCAGTATCGGCTCTGCCCGTTGAGGCTTCCACACCAAAGCCGGAGATTCCGCCGGACGCGTTCGGCATGTTGTACGACGCGACGATGTGCATCGGTTGCCGGGCCTGTGTTACGGCCTGCAAAGAAGCCAACGCCATGCCGGGGAATCTCTATAACCCACCCGACGACCTGTCGGGTGACAACAAAAACATCATCAAGGTCTGGCATCGGGACCAGCCTGACCAGAGTTACATGAAGGCACAGTGCATGCACTGCCTCGACCCGGCCTGTACCCGGGCATGCATGATCGGCTCGTTCCAGAAACGGGAATTCGGCATCGTTACCTGGGATCCGACAAAATGCATCGGATGTCGCTATTGTCAGGTTGCATGCCCGTTTTCTATTCCGAAGTTCCAGTGGGACAAGGCGGCTCCCAAGATCGTCAAGTGTGAACTGTGCAATCACCGCATCAGCGACAAGACCGGCAAGCCGATGCCCGCCTGTTGCGATATCTGCCCCAAGGAGGCGGTCATCGCTGGGGATTATCGGGAGTTGTTGGTCGAAGCTCAACGCCGCATTGACGAGCACCCGGAGCGTTACTATCCGGTAGGCGCACCCAAGATCTACGGCGCCGAGGATGGTGGCGGAACCCAGGTGCTCTACCTTGCCGGGGTTGATTTTGAAAACCTTGGTCTTCCTGACCTGGGTACGGAGCCCGCCGGCATCTCGGCCAAAACGATTCAACACACGATCTACAAGGGATTCGTCGCTCCGGTGGCACTCTATGGGATCCTCGGTGCCGTGATGTGGCGGAACCGACGTTCCGGGAAGGAGGAGGAGTGATGGCACATCTT
>DAOWGJ010000143.1 GCA_030637505.1 Holophagae bacterium | reverse complement strand
CGATCGAGGCGTAGGTCAGAAATGCGGCGTCCGGCGTATCGGTCCAGACATCGACGAAGCCCGCTGTGATGCCATTTGTGGAGATCGGGTCCAGGGTGTAAGCCTTGTTCCACTGTGTACTGGAATACGGTGCAAGACTAACTTGCTTGGTCCCCAGGGAGTTGCCCTGCATGTCGAAGAACTCGGCCGTGATGGTGATCTCGTCGGCACCGGCATTCATGAAGCCGATGTTGGTGCGGTAGGCGTCGTTCTCGAACAGGTAACCCAGACGGGCCTTCTCACCGGTGGCAACCTTGGCCGGTGCAGCTCCCCGCATACCGACGATGGTCTGCCCGAAGGTGCCCCCGTTGCCGGTATTGTAGGTACGGCTGACGACTCCTGCAGCGTCGGCCCTGTCGACGCAAACGTTGATGGCGCCCGCGCCCTGGCCGCCGCCTATGCTATTCCAGATGTCGGAGTAGGCGACGGCCTGGTTGTGGCCCAGAGGGAAGGGGTCACTCATGGCAACACCGGTGTTGTCCGCCCCGCGCGGCAAGAACTGGAATTGATAGGTCAGCGGATCGGAGCCCAGGTTGTTGATGCCGAGGTCGGTTGCCCAGAGTGTGCCGTCGGCACCGTTGGCGGAGGCCGCGGCAGTGATCCAAAACGGAGTGCAGTCGAAGGAGCCACCGTCGACCATCTTCTCGGTAGCAAAGGGCCAGATGGTTGTCGGGTCGTCGGTGCCGTTGTCGATGACTGAGGCGTAGGTCAAGAACATGGCGCCGTCGGTTTCGGACCACACATCGATGAAGCCGAGGTCGACGGCTTCGGGACTGACCTTGCGGAAGGCACGGTTCCATTGGTGGTTGGAGAAGGGGAGGATGTCGATGCTGCTGTTGCCCAAGGAGGTGCCGTCAGCTTCGAAGAACTCAGCGTTGATCGTGATGGTCCCAGCGCCGGCGTTCATGAAGCCCACATTGGTACGGAAGGCGGCATTTTGAGAGAGGAAGCCAAGGCGTACTCTCTCACCGGTCGTGATCAATTTGTCCGGAGCCGTGCCATCCATGCCGACGATCGTCTGCCCGTATGTTCCCTCTTCGCTGATGTTGTAGGTGCGGCTGACGACCCCGGCGGCATCGGGATCACTGACGCAGACGTTGATCGAACCAGCTCCGGAGCCGAGAGCCGTGAGAATGCCCCAGATGTTGACGAAATTTGCGGTGGCGTTCGGCTGGAGTGCAAACCCTCCGCTAAAGGGCGCGCTGGTGTTGTCGACGTCCCGCGGCATGAGCTGGAACTTATAATTCAAAACCTCGTCACCGCTGTTGTTGATACCGAGATCGGTGGCCCAACGGGAGGAGCCGGCGCCCAGGCCGGTCGCCGCCGCAGCGATGTAGATCGGAGTGCACTCG
Organism: Holophagae bacterium; assembly: GCA_030637505.1. Taxonomy (GTDB): domain Bacteria; phylum Acidobacteriota; class Thermoanaerobaculia; order Thermoanaerobaculales; family Sulfomarinibacteraceae; genus DAOWGJ01. The sequence continues at coordinate 4,698 of DAOWGJ010000143.1, read as the reverse complement.
AAGGAGGGTTGATCCTCAGGGCAGGTACGGAAAATAGACATTCCCAGCAGGCCATCTGCGAGGTATACAAATCCGTCTGACACGGCAACGCCGCCGGCATTTCCGGGCGTGTCGAAGAATCCGACCTCTGTGGGTGAGGTGGGTGAGCTGACGTCGATCACCCGAAGTCCTCCCCCAAAATAGTCCGCCACGTAGGCGAGGTCGCCGGAAACGGCGACGTCATAGCTGGTGCCCGGTGTGTTGAAAACGCCGACCTCTGTCGGTGAGGTGGGCGAGCTGACGTCGATCACGCGAAGGCCATGATTGTGGTCCGCGACGAAGGCGAGGCCGTCGGACACGGTCACCTTGTTGGCTCTTTCCAGTGTGTCCAAAAAGCCGACTTCTGTGGGTGAGGCGGGCGAGCTGATGTCGATGATCCTGAGACCTCCATCTCGTCCGTCTGCCACGTAGGCGAAGTCGTCGGACACGGCGACGCCAGTGGCGTATCCGGGCGTGTCGAAGAACCCGACCTCTGAGGGTGAGGCGGGTGAGCTGATGTCGATCACCCGTAGACCCTCATATCCGTCAGCAACGAAGGCAAAGCCTTCGGACACGGCAACCTCATAGGCGGTCCCAGGTGTGTCGAAGAACCCGACCTCTGAGGGTGAGGAGGGCGTTCTGATATCGATCACCCGTAGACCCTCTTCGTAGTCCGCCACATAGGCAAAACCAGCGGACACGGCAACGCCAAAGGCGTTTCCCGGCGTGTCGAAGAACCCGACCACAGAGGGTGAGGCGGGTGTGCTGATGTTAATCACCCAAAGGCCTGCGTAATTTTCCGCAACGTAGGCAAAATCCCCGGACACGGCAATGCCCCTGGCGGACTCCGGCGTGTCGAAGAATCCGACCTCTGAGGGTGAGGTGGGTGTGCTGACGTCGATCACTCGGAGACCCGAAGACCTGTCCGCAACGTAGGCGAGACCTTTGGACACGGCAACGCCAAAGGCGTTTCCCGGCGTGTCGAAGAATCCGACCTCTGAGGGTGAAACTGGTGTGCTGACATCGATCACCCGCAGACCCGAATATCCGTCCGCCAGGTAGGCGAAGCCATCGGAAACGGCAACCTCTCTGAGTTGTCCCGGCGAGTCATAGAATCCGACCTCTGAGGGTGAGGCGGGCGTAGAGACATCGATTACCCTCAGACCCTCAGATCCGTCAGCCACGTAGGCAAAGTTTCCGGACACAGCAACACCCAAACCGGACCCCGGCGTGTCGAAGAACCCAACCTCGATCGGCGAGTCGGGCGTACTGACGTCGATCACCCGCAGACCCTCAGATCCGTCCGCCACGTAGGCGAAGCCTTGGGCCACGGCGACTTTCATGGCCCAGCCCGGCGTATCGAAGAATCCGACCTCTGAGGGTGAGGTGGGCGTGCTGATATCGATCACTCGGAGACCCTCATGCCCGTCCGTAACGAAGGCAAAGCCTTCGAACACGGCAACGCCAAAGGCATCTCCCGGCGTATCGAAGAACCCGACCTCTGTGGGTGAGGCGGGCGTACTGACGTCGATCACCCGCAGACCGGCCTCATCATCCGCGACATAGGCGTAGCCGGCGGACACCAAGACCCCACGGACCAAGGCTGGAAGAACGACCTCCCCCACGATATGTGGCGTCGCCGGGTCTGATACATCAGCAATCTTCAGGACCGTACCGCTTCCGAAGTACGCATAATCGCCAGACACCGTGACGGCATCGGCGGCTCCGTAAGGCCACTGTCCGACCAGCTCGGGGCAGTCCTGGGCGAACGCAAGGGGCGTGAAGAGGCTGCCCCAGACCACCAGAATCGTCGCACTGGCGACAGCGGAGATTTTCGAACCTCTGAACGTCATCGCTTCCTCCTCCCGTGGTATCAACATCGAAGACGGTCCGCATGAGAATGCTGGATCTGAGGTTCATTCTATCTCGGTAGGGCATCGAGATGCGCGAAATCAGACACTCCCGACGCATTTGCCATCGACAAATTCCTGCGCCGTGGTAGGCTCCCTCGCCTCAATCTACGCCGGACACACAGGGAGGAACGATGCCCCTCAACAACGACACAATCGCAATCATTGGATGCGGCACGATGGGGGAGGCTACGGTGCGCGGCCTCGTACGACGGGAGTTGCTGACGCCGGACAACATCATCGCTGCCCATCCTCGTCCCGAGCGGCGGGCCGATCTCGTCGAGACCTACGGCATTCGGTGCGAAGCGGATAATCGCGATGCGGCGGCCGATGCCGGTGTGGTCGTACTGGCGGTCAAACCGCAGATTCTCGCCGAAGTGATGGCCTCGATGAAGGGCGGCCTGGCGGACGACGCCCTGGTCATCAGTTTTGTTGCGGGCATTTCAATTGCGGCGATTGAGCGGGGACTTGGAATTCGCCGTGTTGTTCGCGTGATGCCCAACACGCCGGGGCAGATCGGTGGTGGGATCTCCGTATGGACCGCAGGCACAGGCGTGGCCGAGCAGGGCCGAGCACGGGTCAAGGCGCTGCTCTCGGCCCTCGGGACCGACGAGTTTGTCAGCCACGAGAACGAACTGGACATGGCAACGGCCCTGTCGGGTACCGGTCCGGCTTACGCCTTTCTGTTTATGGAGGCGTTGATCGATGCCGGGGTGCACATGGGATTCTCCAGGCGCGTGGCGTCGCGGCTGGTCTTCGAAACCCTGGCGGGGGCGGTGGAGTTTGCGGCACAGTCGCCCGATCACCTGGCCAAGCTGCGAAATGAGGTGACCTCGCCTGGCGGCACCACGGCCGAGGCGTGTTATCACCTGGAGCGAGGCCGGTTGCGCACGGTGGTGTCCGACGCGGTGTGGGCAGCCTTCAGGCGCAGTGTTCAACTTGGCCGCCAAGAGCCCTCCGAAGAGGCCAAGGGGGACGCGAAAAAGGAGTTCTGAGTTCTCTTGGCGCCGTGGCGATTCAGATCTTCGGTGGGCTGCTTCAGCCCGACTGGATCCGCCTGGCCGCCTCGGTGGATCTTGTCCGAATCTCGTCCAGATCCATCGTCATCAATTTCCGGTCTCTGACGATGACCTTGCCTCGAACGACGACGTGACGGACGTCGGCCGCCCGGGCCGCAAAGACCATGTGAGACGACGGATCGTAGATCGGCGTCGTGTGGGCATGATTGAGAGAAAAGCAGGCAATGTCGGCTTCCATGCCGGGCTTGAGCATGCCGACCTTGCCACCGAGGCCGAGAATTTCGGCGCCGCCACTAGTCGCTGCGGACAGAACGGTTGCAGCGGGCATGGTTGTCGGATCACCGGAAATACTCTTGTGCAGCAGGGCGGTGATCTGAAGGTCTCGCAGGAGATCCAGCGTGTTGTTGGAAGCCGCGCCGTCGGTTCCCAGGCCCAGCCGGACGCCGGCTTCGAGCATGGCGAGCACAGGGGCGACGCCCGAGGCCAACTTGAGGTTGGACACCGGGTTGTGGGACACGCCGACGCCGTTTTCCGCCAGGATCTCGATATCGTTGCGGTCGACGTGGACGCAGTGTGCCGCAACGACCTGCTCGGAGAGGAAGCCCAAGCCTTCGAGATATGCGACCGGTGAAGCGCCCTTGTGCTCGATCGAAGTCTCGACCTCCCACCTGGTTTCGGACAGGTGAATCTGGAGCGGAACGCTGAACTCTTCGGCCAGTTCGGCTTCCTTGACCAGGTTTGCCGCACAGACGGAGTAAGGGGCGTGGGCGGCGATCGAGGGTGTGATCAGGGGGTGGTTCCGCCAGCCTTCACAGAGATTCCTCTGTTTGGCGATCATCTCTTCAGGCGTTGCACACCGGGGTGTCGAGGAGTCAATCAGGCTCTCGGCGATGACGCCGCGCATTCCGGCCTCGGCGAGTACCTCGCACACCGTATCGGCGAAGAAGTACATATCGGCGGTCGTCGTGATGCCGCCGAGCAACTGTTCAGCAACGGCCAGCCGGGTCCCCAGTGCCACCGTCTCGCGGTCCATGTATTGCCGTTCGGCCGGCCAGATGTGGTCCTCCAGCCAAGCTTTGAGCGGCAGATCGTCGGCAAGGCCTCGCAGGAGTGACATCGCCAGATGGGAGTGGGTGTTGACCAGGCCCGGCATCACCAGGCAGTTGCCGGCATCGAGCACCTCACAGGTCGGCGCCTTTTCAAGGAGGTCCGAAGCCGGGCCGATCTCGACGATCCGTCCGTCGGCGATCGCTACAGCGCCCTTTTCGATGGGGGCAGCCTCCGGTTCCATGGTTAAGACGGACTTGCTGAGGACCAGAAGATCCCAGGTTGAGTTGGTGTTCATGAAGTTCTCCTTGTATCAACGCAGCTGAGCGATTCCGGCCGATGAGATGGTGCAGATCGCCGCTGAAAACTGTCTAGTTGAGGTGTCATTCGTCCGCCCAGCTTTCCTTCGCACGGCGGAGTTGTCGGCGTTCTTTCTTTTTCGGCGCCCCGGCGCCCCGGACCCGTGGTGCGGGTGTTGACAGGCGCTGGAGTTTTCGAAGCTCGAGTTCTTCCGGCGTCGGCTTCGGGGTCAGGTCATCGTAGAGTTCGCGGGCTTGGATTCTCGGCAGGTGTTTGTCCGCCAAGGTTTTGATGACAACGATGCGTTTCCCGCCGCCGGGGAGGGAGATGTTGATCTCGTCTCCCGGTCTAATAGCCCGGTGCGGTTTGCCGTTTTGCCCGTTGACATGAACACGGCCCCTCTT
>DAOWGJ010000359.1 GCA_030637505.1 Holophagae bacterium | reverse complement strand
TACTGGTAGAGGGGCAAGCCGCAGGCTTCAGCGGCCGCACGGGCTGTGGCCAGGGATACCGCCAAGATGGCGTTGGCGCCCATGTTTTCCTTGGTGTCGGTGCCGTCGGCCTCGATCAGTGCTTGATCGACGCCCAACTGGTCTCGAGCGTCCAGTTCTTCGACCGCGTCGGCCAACGGACCGTTGACGTGTTCGACGGCTTTCAGAACGCCCTTCCCGAGGTAGCGGCTCTTCTCGCCGTCTCTCAGTTCCAGGGCTTCCCGGGATCCGGTGGACGCGCCGGAGGGCACGATCGCGCGGCCGACGACTCCGGAGGAGAGAATAACTTCCGCCTCGACGGTGGGGTTTCCCCGGGAATCCAGGACCTCGCGGCCGATGACATAATCGATATCGAACATAACTAAAGCCTCCTGTTTGTGAACATCTTTCGTGCCTGGTGCATCAGTTGCCGCATTTCCTCGCCGGTGCGTCCCTCTGCATACAGGCGGAATTTCTTTTCGGTTCCGGCTTCCCGAATCAGGAGCCAGGAACCCCCCTCGAACGTCAGCTTGAGGCCGTCTCGACGATCCACACCGATGACCGTGCGCCCACCCATTTCGGTCCAATTCTTCCGGCACCGGCGTTCGAAGACCTTCCTCCGGGCCTCGGTCGTGGGCAGCTGGGTTCGCCTGAAAAAGTAGTGTCCGACCCGGTCTTCCAGTTGACGAAGGAGTTCGGAGATGGTCTTGCCCTCGACTGCCGCCATCTCGACGGTCAACAGGCACGCCAACAGGCCGTCCCGTTCCGGCAGGTGTTTGGCCCAGGCCAGTCCGGCACTTTCCTCACCGGCAAATTCCAGAGTTCCGTCGACCAGCATCGGCCCGAAACTCTTGAAGCCGACCGGTGCTTCGACTATTTCGAGACCGTGTGAAAGGGCGACGGCGTCGATCAGTGTCGAGGTTGCCAGGGAGCGGCCGACGCCGCCCTTAAGGCCGCGTCGTCGGGCCAGATAGTCCAGGATCAGTGCGATCAAATGACTGGAGTCACACATTCTTGCGCCGCGGTCCAGAATGCCGAATCGGTCACCGTCTCCGTCGGTCGCCAGACCCAGATGGGCGCCTTTTCGGCGCATTACGTCCCGCAGTCGACCCAGGTTTACCGACGAACAGTTCGGGGCATAGCCCCCGAAAAAGGGGTCGCGGGTGTTGTGGATGATCGTTGCATCCAGCGAGTTTTCCAGGAGGATGTGGTCCAGGTATTCCCGGGTCGAGCCGTAGAGGGGATCGACCACCAGGCGAAGGTTGCTTCGCCGGATGGCCTCCCAGTCGATCATGCCCTGGAGTTGCTCCAGGTAGGCGGTTTTGGGGTCGTGTTCGGTGTGGAGACGAGCATCGGGAAGGAAAATATCGTCCCAGTCTGCCTCAAGCTCTCGGCAGCGGACCTCAATCGGGGCGGTGAAGTCCGATGGCGCCAGATTGCCGTTCTTGGTGTAGATTTTGAGGCCGTTGTACTCCGGGGCATTGTGTGACCCGGTGAACATCAGGCCGGCGGCGGCGGCCCGGCGACGGACGGCGAAGGCCAGAACTGGTGACGGGCAATCCCGACTGACAGTCTCTACCGAAAAGCCGTTCGAGGTCAGAATTCTGGCGGCGGTAGTGGCGAATTTCTCCGACAGCATACGGGTGTCGTAGCCGATCAGAAACGGACCCTCGATCGGCCCCGTCGAGCGCAAGGTGTCCAGCAGGGCCTGGGTGACGATCCTGACTTTTCGGAAGGTGATATCGCGGCCGATCACGCCGCGCCACCCGGACGTTCCAAAGTGCACCATGATGGGCGCAGTGTAGTACAAAGCGGGAAGAATGTGGGAAAAATTCGACCCGCGGGAAAGGGGCCGGAACAAGGGGGAATTGAACCGCAAAGGCGCAAAGACCGCAAAGAAACGCAGAGAAAGAAGAAATGGAACTACAACGACCCAGCGCGGCCGCTTGGCCGCAACCAAAGCGGAATTTTTGCCTCAACAAACCCCTGAATTGGGTGGTGTTGGAAGAAAAGATGAACGCAGAGACGCAGGGACGCAGAGTCGGAGGTGGTCAGCACGGGTGTTGAACAAGAAGTTGTGGGCGCCGCCCCCCATTGTGGCTATTTCATGATTATTGCAGGCAGCTGAGCTGAGAGCTGACGGCTGATAGCTGATAGCACCCGGCAAGGCCGGGTTACTATACGTCCATGTTTCTGTACCGAGAAGATGCTGTAACGGGGGCGTGGGCCATTCCTCAGGCCTCCCATTCGTGGTTGGCCTGGCAGCTGGCGTCCCATTGGGGCAATCGGCGGTTTGCTCGCCCAGTGCCCCGTGCAGACGTCATTGCCGCCGTGCTTCTGCACGACGGTGGATGGGCCGAGTATGACGCGGCGCCGGGAATCGACTCTGATGGCCGGCCGGTGACCTTCGACCGGATGGCGGTCACCGAACATCTCGACATTTGGCGGAATTGCGTTACAAGAACGGCAATCAATAGCCGTTATTCGGCGCTTATGGTCGCCGCCCACTTCGCCGAGCTGGCAGGTCGCAAAGCGGCCGATCTCCTGGGCTCAGGAGATACCGGCGGAGCCCGCTCCACCCAGGCGTTCAGGGCTGAGATGGAACGTCTCCAGGATGGTTGGATTGAGGAGTTGAAGGCCGACGCACGGTATGAGACTGCACTCGATGGGCCGGGGCGATGCGTCAACGCTGCGGTGTTGGCCGGCTGTGACCTGGTGTCGGTCATGCTGTGCGCCTCGATGCCCTTCCCGTTTCCGGTTCGGGCGATCAACAGCGATGGCGAGATCGAAGAACTGACGATCACAACCGTATCCGATCGAGTATTCAAGATATCGCCTTGGCCGTTTGAAGGGACCAGGCTCAAGGTGCACTGCGAGGGGAGGTTCCTCCGGAGTGTTCGATTCCCATCCGTACGGGCCTTTCAGGAGGACCTGATGCGGGCCAGGGTCGAAAGATTGGCATTTGAGTTTGTGAGGCCGGGGAGCATTTAGAAACTGGAAACTCGAAACTGGATTCTCAGCTCCTGCTTTCCGTGCTTGTCCGTCATGGCTTTTCAGGAAAATACTCGGGCAGGGGCTCGGACTTCAGCCATTTGTCTTCCAACCAGGATGCGCGCAGCGCATCTCATAGGATGGTGGGGTGGAGTGGCTTTTCTCGGCGACGGCTCGACAACTGCAACGCCCGTCAGCCAATACGCCCCACCATCCTATTGACAAACGACGCGCGATGCCTAGAATGGCGTCTCTACCAGTGCTCCGCAGTAGCTCAATGGTAGAGCGGGTGGCTGTTAACCACTAGGTTGGGGGTTCAAGTCCCTCCTGCGGAGCCAGCTCAATCACCGCCTTAACGGCGGTTTTTTTATGACTGATCAGTTTGTTATGACTGATCAAACCCGTCGCATCGACTCGAGCCGCTTCCGAAGCCTCTTGCGGATCCGCATCAGGCGCATCTTCATGGCGGCTTCGGCGATACCGGCCTCATGGGCCAGGTCGGATATGGGAACTCCTTCGGCTCGGGCGTTGAGGAGGTCGATGGTCTCCGAGTCTTCCTCCTCGATTGCGGCCAACATCAGGCGGATCTCGGCGACGCGTTGGGCTTTCTCGTGGGGATCGTCGTCGCTTTCGACTGCCACTGCGGCCTCGAGAGAGTCTTCTTTGCGAACGGCTGTGCGGCGCAAATGGTCTCGAGCGGCGTTGGCGGCAATACGTCGGATCCACGCCGGGAACGCCCGAGGATCCGACAGGCGGTCCAGACGCGTCCAGGCTCGGAGGGCGACATCTTGAGCCAGGTCCTTGGCGGTCTCCTCACAGCGAACGCCGCATGCAAAAAGGGTCGATGTGATTGCATGGCGGTGTTGGTCCAGCAGGCGCCGGAAGGCCTCCTCCGAGCCGGTCCGCGCCGAACGGACCAGTTGGGCAATTTCTTCCCAGCGATCAGGAACAACTTTCGAACTCATGCGTGTCTAGACTATCCCAACCCTGAGGCTCCGGACAGCGTCAGGATCAGCGGCAGGGAACAGAAGGCAGAGCGCACCTAACCCCCAGACGGGGCGTGCCATGTGCAGCCTTTCCCGCCAGCAGTCCTACTGGGAAGAACGAAGCTAAGGGAAAGGCTGCACTTGGCAACCCTCGGCGAGAGCCTCAGTAACCGAGTGTCGGCCGACGGTGTAGGCCGCCGTGAGGTCAAAGCGCTCCCGAAGGCCGGGGTTGGACCCTCCTATGTTACTCTCCGCCCCAATGAAATCCGGACTCCAGATGTCTCGTCTTCTTACACGACCTCGGCCGGCGGTACTTGCATTGGCTGACGGTTTGGTCTTTGAGGGTTTTGCTGCCGGAAAGCCTGCCTCCGTGGCCGGTGAGGTGGTCTTCAACACGGCGATGACCGGATACCAGGAGATGGTGACCGACCCCTCGTACCACGGACAGATCCTCTGCCTGACGACGTCCCACGTCGGACAGGTCGGCATCAATGCTCTGGACGCAGAAAGCGACCGGCCGTGGGCTCGAGCGCTGGTTGTTCAGGACCTTGATCTTGAGCCGTCATCCTGGCGATCGGACGAGAGCTTCGAACGATGGTTGGAGAACCGGGGTGTGACAGTCGGCTGGGGCTTCGACGTACGGGCGATTGTGCGGCGGATCCGCGAGGCGGGCGCCGTTCCAGGTGTGTTGGCTGCGACTGACGATGTTGACGCCGAGCAGGCCGTCGTTCTGGCAAAAGAGGCCCAGGGCACTGACGGCTGTGATCTGGCCTCCGAAGTGGCCTGCAAAAAGACCTACACCTGGAGTGACGGCCCATGGCGAAGCCCGTCGCACATGATGCCCCTCCCCGAGGCCACCCAGAATGTAGTCGTCGTTGATCTGGGCGTCAAACGGTCCATCCTGCGGCGGTTGGTTGCCGAGGGCTTCAAGGTGACGGTCGTTCCACCGACCACAACAGTCGATCAGGTGCTGACCCACAAGCCGGCCGGTGTGGTCTTTTCCAACGGACCCGGTGATCCCGCCGCAGTCCTTGGGGCGAGGGGCCTGGCGGAGTCACTGTTGGGTCGGCTTCCGCTGCTGGGTATCTGTCTCGGGCATCAGATCCTTGGACTGGCCCTGGGCGCTCGAACCGTGAAATTGCCATACGGCCATCACGGGGGCAACCATCCGGTCAGAGAACTTGCGACCGGCAAGGTCTTGATCACCGCCCAGAACCACAACTACGCCGTCGAAGAGGCCTCGTTACCCCGAGAAGTCGTCATTACTCATGTCAACTTGACTGACGGGACGGTCGAAGGCCTGGCCTTGCCGCGATTGGGGCTTGAGGCAGTTCAGTTCCACCCGGAGGCTGCTCCAGGGCCTAACGATGCCATGGGTTTGGTGACCGGTTTTGCGGAACGGTGCCGGAGTTTCAGATGATGAACCGGGGCACGAGTCAGCTGCCGGACAAGGTGTGCATCCTCGGCGCCGGCCCGATCCGGATCGGCCAGGCTTGTGAGTTTGACTACTCGGGAGTCCAGGGAGTCAAGGCTCTGCGCGAGGAGGGGTGCGAGGTCGTGTTGGTCAACTCCAACCCGGCGACGATCATGACCGACTCCCGTCTGGCCCACCGAACTTATGTTGAGCCTCTGACCCTCGAGGCCGTCACCGCCGTCCTGGAGAAGGAACGTCCGGATGCGCTGATACCGACCCTGGGTGGGCAGACGGCCCTCAATCTCGCGATCGAGCTGGATGAGGCAGGTGTGCTGGAGAGACTGGGCATCCGGCTGCTGGGGGCCTCGGTTGAGTCGATTCGACTGGCGGAAGATCGAGATCTCTTCCGGAAGACAATGATCAAGGCCGGTCTTCCGGTGCTGCCGGCGGTGACGGTCGAGTCGGTGGAGGCTGGGGTCGACGCCCTGAAATCCGTCGGGCTGCCGGCTATCTTGAGGCCGTCCTTCACCCTGGGCGGGTGGGGTGGGGGCACCGCGACGAACGAGGACCAGTTTGTCGAAATACTTGAGCGTGGCCTCGAGGCGTCACCGACCCATGAAGTATTGGTCGAGCGTTCGGTCCTGGGCTGGAAGGAGTTCGAACTCGAAGTGATGCGGGATGCGGCCGGCGCCTTCGTCGTCGTCTGCTCGATCGAGAATTTTGACCCCATGGGCGTTCACACCGGGGATTCGATCACGGTGGCGCCGGCTCAGACACTGACCGACCGGGAATACCAGGTGCTCAGGGATGCGGCGCGGACGGTTCTCGATGCCGTCGGTGTTGCGACCGGCGGCGCCAACGTGCAATTCGCAGTCAATCCAGAGGACGGGTCCTACGCTGTCATTGAAATGAACCCCAGGGTGTCGCGGTCTTCGGCTCTGGCCTCCAAGGCCACCGGTTTCCCGATCGCGCGGTTTGCTGCCAAGGTTGCCCTCGGTCGGCGGTTGGACGACATAGTCAACGACATAACGGGCACGACCCCGGCGGCCTTCGAACCGGCGCTGGACTATGTGGTCGTCAAGGTGCCGCGGTTTGCCTTCGAGAAATTTCCCGGAGCAGCGGCGGAATTGGGCACGGCGATGAAGGCGGTCGGCGAGGTCGCCGCGATGGGCCGCACATTCGAAGAGGCTCTGCTCAAGGCCATACGATCTCTCGAGATCGACAGAGATTCCCTGGAGGCCTGGCCGGCCTTGAGCGCACAGTCTGACCAGGAACTGGGCGACATGCTGCGCGTGGCCTCGCCGGAACGTCTCTGGGAAGTTGCTGAGGGTCTGCGGCGCGGCTGGGGGGTCGATTCGATCACTCGGATCACCGGCATCGACCCCTGGTTTCTAAGACGAATCGAGGGCCTTGTC
>DAOWGJ010000108.1 GCA_030637505.1 Holophagae bacterium | reverse complement strand
CGTACTTGACAGTACGTTGATTGAGCGAATTCAAGCAAACGTCGAAGATGGCTGCGTATTTCGCGCCGTAGTAGATCACTGGTGAGAAGGTCGGGTTAGGCACTTACCCTCGAACGGCTTCGAAGGTCGAAGGAGAATCAACGGGTAGGTGCGCTGTCAGCTATCAGCTATCAGCTGTCAGTCGTGTGCTTGCACCCCCAACGGCATTACTGCTTTGCAGGGGGTGGATTTCTTCATGGCCCAGATAGAACCGGTCGAGATGGCTTCCCGGCTGAGAGCTGAGAGCTGACGGCTGATAGCAACCCGGCGGGCTGGGCAGGCGTCTATTGGTTCCGGTGCATCCGGGTTGCCTTACTCCGCCACATAGCTCGACCGGCAGCGGGCACGATATTTCTTGTTTGCGATCCGGACCTCGAGGCGGCGGATTCCCATCGGGCCCTCGGGCATTGGATAGCTCAAGACATACTGAGCGCGCAGGTGAGTTAGAACCGATTGGAAGACCTTCGGAAGTTCCTTGAGGCGGCCGATGAAATGAGCCTCTCCTCCGGTCTCCTCCGCCAGCACAACCAGGTCATCGCGGGCCTCGATGGTGTCCTTGTCTTCTCCGGAACCAACGGCATAGATGATGGCTTCACTCCTGCGGGCCGCCTGGACAACCTGTTCCAGGGTGGCGACGCTGCGTTCATCCATCCCGTCGGAGAAAAGAAAAACGGCTCTTCGGCCCGGGATGCTCTGGAGGTCGTCGAGCACCCTCATCATGGCATCGTAGAGCGCGGTGCCGCCACGTGCCACCAGAGAACGAACCCCATTCCCCACCAGCGCACGGTCCTGGGTCGGGGGCACAACCCTCCGGAGAGCCTGATTGAATGCGTACAGCGAGACCTCGTCCTCCGGTCGCAGCTGCTCGACGAAACCGCACGACGCATCCTGAACCAATCCCAGCTGATCGAACATGCTCCCACTGACATCGAGGACCAGGGCGATGCTCAAGCTGGTTGCCTCGGTGGCAAAATTTTCGATGTTCACGACCTTGCCCTGGTCGAGCACCGTGAAATCCTTCTTTGCCAGGTCACGAATGAACCGGCCTCGCCGATCAACGACCACCGGGTAAAGTTGGACCACGTTGACCTGGATCTCGTTGCCGAAACCGATGTCCATGGTTTCAAGCCTGGTCTTGCTGATCAGCCCGTCGGCGCCGAAGGCCACCGCGAACACGGCTTCGCCACCAACGTCCGATGGTGCATCCCACGTAAAGGACCACTGGGGTGCGAGGGCCGATCCAACCAGCCGCCCCTTGATATAGACATCGATCCTTTCCACCGTGGGGTCCCCTTCGCTCACGGCAAACTCGAAATCCGTCGGACCGATCAGTACTGCGCCGACGGCCGGTTCAACGAACCTGACACGCTCGTCACCGGCAACCGGAGGTGCAAACAGTATTGCCGTCAGAAAAGCTGCGCAGAGTAGAGATTTGTTGCGAAACACTGTCTCATCCTCTCATCCAGGGCATCTTCATCGATCGCACCTATCCAGGCCAAGAATCCCTCCCAGTCTCGCAGGGTCTCGATTCGAAGGGTGGAGGCCGCATCCATGACAAACCCTTCCATCAGGTCTCTACCAACCTCACCCGGCAAACCATGTTCACCGAGATAGTTGAAGATCTTCAGGCGCAGGTCGACCAGCTGTCGCTCATTCAGAAGCGCCAGAGGCCCCTCACTCTCCAGAGCTTCGTATGGCGGCCAATCACCTACCCATGGCCGACCGATACCGTTGATGGTGATGGTGGGGGCGCCAAGGACGTTGATCTGCTTTCGCCACCCGCGACCAAGACCCTCGCGGGCTTTTTCGAGATCCCGAACGGCACTCTCCAGATCGTCCGTGTGGTTCGCGCCCGGGAAGCCCCGCTCGGTGATCTCGAGACCAATCATGAAGAGCTCTGACGGGCCAACTACGGCCGGGCCGCCTTGGTCGGCCCTCCGCCTCCGGTGCAGTTCTGCCTCGAGCCGCGCGGAGGGAATCTTGGCGCGGCACAGCGCAAGAGCTTCTCCATCCACACCGCCCTCCCCGCCTACTGATGCATTCAGTGCCGCTCCGCCTACGGCAATAGCGGCATTGGAGAATCGTGACAGCTCGGGACTGATTGTCTGCCATCTGGTTGTGGCCAGGTCCTCAAACCACAGTTGATCGCGCAGGACATTCTGGACCCGCGAAAGTTCCCCGCGGTCCAGGCCGGAGATGCGAAATCTGACGAGAGCTGCCGCCACGCCACTGACATGGCCGGCAACGTGGGTGCCGAAGGTCGATTCCGACGAGGGAATCAATATTGTCGCGGCCCACGGGGTGTCACCTGGCAGATCCTTGTCGAGGTAGCGCACAGCACTGTGCTTGCGCACCAGGTTTGAATCCTCGAGAAGCACGCTGGTGCCTTCACCCATCGCCTCGATATAGACAGGGGCGAGCAGCAGGGGCCGAAGCTCCCTGTCCATATCGGCACGGAAATCGGCAATATCCGGCGCTCTCTTCGGCAGCTTCTTCGCTTTCTTGATCTTGCCTACCTTGCCCAAGTCCTTGAGCATGGACGGTCGCTGGACCGGCAGGAAGAGCTTCTCAAGGTGGTTGTCATCCAGAGGAGGATCGAAGGCCGGCGTCGGCAAAGCCCTGACGTTCGCCATGAGGCTCGACACGAGCTCGCGTGTTTGCTCGAGGTCCGCTGCATTCAAGGCAGCCTCAAGACCATCAAGATCATCGGCGATTTGCACAATGAGATCCACGGGAGGAATTCCCTGGGTCTCCAAATTGACAACCATCCTTCGAGCCAAATCGAGTCCCCGCCGGCCCTGATATTCGAGACCACGCCATGTGAAGGTCTGAGGATCCCGTCGGCTGACCAAGGCTGCAACCAGGGCGCGTTCGAGAGGTCCTCTGCCCGGGCTGTCCTCCGGAACCTGAGGCAGCATCCTCACGGTCTTGGACAGCCAGGCAAGTCGGGCCGACTGGTGGACCTTCAGCCAATCCATGAAGAGCGTTTGAGTCTGCTCGGCGCCAAGGAACTCAGCCTGGTCCAACATGCGAACAAGTTCGACGCCACCCTGGAAGCTGTCCACCAGGGCGAAGGTTTCCGAAGACTTGGGCAGGCTGCCGAGACCAGCGACGGTGACCAAATATCTCTCCATCGCCTTGGGCGAATTCAGGCGCATTCGATCCAGAACCGGCAGCGCTGACGGGAACCAGTCGCCGGCACGCCCCAAAAGGACAACGGCGTTGGGGCTGAACAACTCCGGGCGACCCCGGAAGGCGCCGAAGAGACGAATCACCCTCGGAAGCACAAGACGTTCGACCTCCCCAACATCACTGGTCTCGGTCAATACCTTGAGAATGAAATCATCTGTTGAGAGTTCGTTCTTCCCTGCCTTCACCACGATCTTGGCGGCGTCGGCCCCGCTTCTGATGGGATCGTCGCCACGAACCGTATCCCACCACAGCCGCGCCCCGCCGGGGAACTCAAGGCCGGAACCTGCCTCCGGTCTGTCGATGGACCGAACCAACGCAGCGAAGCCAAGATCTCGGCCCCGAGCCATATCGTACCGGACGACATTCTTGCTGCTCTTGAGCTTGCGGAAGAACCGGCGAACGAAGCGCCGGTCCGACTTATCGGTCGCCGAGTTCCTATCCATGATCAGGGCAGAAACATCCGGTGGTGCGAAGAACAAGGCGTGCCAGAGGTAGGCGGCTCGGCCGTCCGAATCCTCCAGTAAGGCCTTGATGAAGGGTATCGGCCGTTCAGGTGAGACGTCGAGCAATTCCGACCAGGTCTGGAGCGCCCCCGGTCCGCCCGGAAGGGTCAGCCGTCCGTCGATGATCTCGATCGCTGAGGCGTAACGGTAAAACGCAACCGGGACCTCATCGTAGAGGAAGCGGAGAAGCTCTTTTTGCAGGAGTTGACGGGTCTCGGTGTTCGTTCGCCGCAGCCCTTCGACCACAAGACCAAGTCGTTGATCCATGGCCAACTTCTCGAGAGCGTTCTCCGGTCGAACGGACGAACCGAAAAATGATCCTCCATCCCTGAGGCCGAGAGCCGCCGGAACGGTCTCGCTGGTCGCCGAGAAAACCAGCTGCTCTCCGTCACTGAGCCGTTTTGCCCCGCCGACAAGATCCCACTCAAGGGCCATGGCGACCCTGCGCCGCCGTTTGTCCTCATCACTGTCCCTTGGGATCAGCTCCAACCGGCCCTTGCGTCGTTTCGTATCGTAGCCGAATGTCCGGGTGAACTTCTTGAATTGTTTGCGCCCCGATTTGTCCTTTCCCTCGAAAACGACCCTGACCTCATCTGCAGTCCCGAGACTCCCGACAACCCCAGCGTACTCGGCCAGAAGCAGGCGGTTGTCGTGACTCTCCCAATCGTGATCAATAACAATCTGTGAAAGGAGCACTCGGTTCAGGCTGGCACAGAAGCGTTCGGGTTGGGTATCAACGTTCCCCAGGAGTCTGGCCACCGCAGCGGTTCCGCCCGGCACCCGAACCGAGTCGTCGGCGGTGGCCGATGAGCACACCATCAAGCCGGCGAGGGCCAAGACATGCCCGAGAACCCTGAATCGGCAGTTCATTTGAGCCTCCAATGTCCATTAACGAAGCGGATGTTCTATTTTCGCATCGCCATTATCGCAGAATCCGCACACAGTAGATATGTTTTCTGACGCGTTAGACCGAGGGGAGTGATAGCCTCCGGACGGAGGTTCCTTGGATTCTTTTTTCCATCGCCGGGCTTTCCGGATATTCGGGCTCATGTCGGCTTTTGCGGTTCTCTGGCCGGGCCTGGCCGCGGGGCAAGACATCCCATGGGATCGCCTGAACCTGGCCCGGGGCGCAGGTCTGGACATCGGTGAGCCAGGGTCAACGGATACGGACTCAACGGTGGTCAAAATGCCCTTCGCCATCACTCTCAGGCAACCGGGGCCGGGGAAAATCGGCTTCAAACTGAGGGTTCCGGTTTACTTCATATGGAACCATACGACGATCTCCGATATTGAAGGGGACGACATTCTCTTCAGCCTCCAGACTCTGGTCATCACTCCGGGACTGGAGCTTTTGATTCCGGTCGGCGAACGGTGGATGCTGCGACCCTTCGCCGAGTTCGGCGCCATCAGCGCCCTGGACATCGGCGAGCATGCCTGGTTGGGTTCAGCCGGCATGAGGGCTTCGTCCTCGTGGGATCTCACGGGTTGGCGCCTGACCGCCGGAGGGAAGATCCAATACACCCTCGCCTGGACCGAAGACTGGAACGCTCATGACGACGTCGGCTCCCTGGAAATCGGCGGTAGCGCGGGTTTTCCGCTGTGGTTTGATCTTCTGGGAGACCGGCCTGTGGGTGGCGTATTTCTCTTTCCCCGATGGTATTTCGATGATCTGATGATCGGAGGGCCGGAAGGGGCCTCGCTGGAGATTCGTCGCCATCTGGAACTGGGGCTCTCCTTTGAACTGCCGAGACAGCCCAAGGTAGTTGGAATCAAGCTGCCCGCCTGGTACGGCGTCGGATATCGTTTCGCCGACAACTACGGCGCCTGGCGGATCTACCTGGGTTTCCCTTTCTAAGAGCTGGGAGGCTGGGAGGCAAGGAGGCTGGGAAGCAAGACGGGAGAGCGGGCTTCCCGACCTGGCGGGGAATCTCCAGCTCAAGGTCGAGGTTCTTGATGCGGTGATCTGAGTCGGCCACCACGGCGGAACCCTGTTGGGGTATCATGTGCCGGATAGACGGAGGAGAATGAATATGAAGATCCTGAACTACCTAGTAATAGCGCTGCTGGGCCTTGCCCTGCTGACCGGCTGTTCGAGCACTACTACGGTCGACAGCGACTATGACCACGACGTCGACTTTACGAAATACAAGACCTTCGGGTGGTACGACCACACCGATTCCAAGTACAAGCCAGAGCGCGGCAGTCAGATTGTCGATACCAGAATCCACCGGGCGATTTCTGCGGAACTCTTGAAGAAGGGCTTCACCGAGGCCGGGCCGGATCAGCAGGCCGACATATTGATCACGTACTACGGCTCAAGCGAGGAAAAAGTCGAGGTTTACAACTCCGGCTACGGCTACGGCTACGGCGGCTGGGGCGGCTACTGGGGCATGGGTTACGGCGGATACGGCGGATACGGCGGCATGAGAGCCTACCAGTACGAGGTGGGCACTCTGATCATCGATATCATCGACGGGTCCAAGAACGACTTGGTCTGGCGGGGCATGATCCAGAAGACCCTTTCCAAAAGCGACAGCACACAAGAGAAAATCAACGGTCACGTTGCACGGATCCTCCTCTGGTTCCCCCCTCTGGTCGTCCCTAATGAGTAATTTTCAGGTAACTTTGTTCGAAATCTTGACCCTGACGGGTTGATGAAAAAAGGAGAAAAAATGAAAAGAACAGTAATTCTCACAGCACTGGTCCTGACCTTGGTGATCGGCTCGCCTCTCGCAGCCATCGCCGGCAGCGACGCTCCCGTAGCCACCCGCATCATCGAAAGCGGCAAGCTCCGCGTCGGCATGACCGGAACGCAACCGCCATACACAGTCGTCTCGAAGACCGGAGAGGTCATCGGCTATGAGGTCGATATCGCCACTCTGCTCGCCGATGCGATGCAGGTTGAGTTGGTAATCGTTCAGAAGCCCTTCGCCGAGTTGCTGCCGGCACTCAAAAAGGGTGAAGTCGACGTTGTGATGTCCGGGATGACGATGACCCCGCGCCGCAACCTCGAAGTCGCATTTGTTGGACCCTACCAAGTTTCCGGGAAATCGATCCTCACGAAATCGAAGACCATCGCCGCCATCCTCGAGGCCGAGGAACTGGATCAATCGAAAGCTCGTATCGTGGCACTCAAGGATTCGACCAGCCAGGATTTCGTCAAAGAGGTCTGGCCCGACGCCCAGTACACCGCAGTCGACGACTATGAGGCCGGCGTTGCCATGGTGATTGCGGACAAGGCTGACGCCCTGGTCGCCGACTACCCGATCTGCGCCCTCTCGATCCTCCGCCATCCCAACGCCGACCTGGTCACTCTGGATCGCCCCTTGACCCTTGAGCCCATCGGCATCGCGATTCCGCCTGGAGACACCGTATTCCTCAACATGGTTGAGAATTCCCTCGGCGCCTTGGAGTTGATCGGCGTGCTCGAGATCCTCGAAGAGCAGTGGTTCGACAACGGCGCCTGGCTCGTTGCGGTGCCGTAAAGAAAGCTCTCAGCTATCAGCTGTCAATTAACGCGCGCCCTTCGGGGCGCGTTTTTTTCTGATGAAGGCATCGGTTTAGTTATGAACCACAAAGACCCAAAGAGCGCTATGGGTTTTTCTTTCAAAATCTTCTTTGCGTTCTCTTCGCGCTCTTCGCGCTCTTTGCGGTTCAATTGTGTTTTGCCTCTGGTTTCATCCTTCAAACACTCGCCCTCCGGGACGCGTGTTTTTCTGTAGACTTGCTCCATGGCAAAAGCATCGGCGTTTCTCGGAGTTTCTCGCGGCCCATTCCTGATCCTGCCCGTAACGCTGGTTATTTGCGGCGCAGGCGCTTCGGCCTACCACCGGTCCTTTTCCTGGTCGCACACGGCACTGGCCCTGATCGGTCTGGTATCGCTGCATATGGCGGTGAACATTTTCAACGAGGTCAGCGACTTCAAGACGGGCATTGACCTGGAGACCCAGGCAACACCCTTTTCAGGCGGCAGCGGCACCCTTCCGTCTGGTTCGATGACCCCGAGGCAGGCCACAATCTTCGCCGTCGTCTGCTCCATCATCGGTGGCGCCGTCGGAGTTTTCTTCCTGGTGAAAATTGGATGGCCGATGGTTCCCCTGGTGATCGCCGGGGCGTTTCTTGTCCTGACCTACACCGATCTGATGGCTCGGATCGGGCTGGGCGAAATCGCCGCCGGCCTCGGTCTCGGCGCCCTCCCAGTTCTCGGTACGGCTCTGGTACAAAGCGGTCGCATTGGGAGCGCCGCAGTCGTCGCATCGATACCGGCATTCTTGAT
>DAOWGJ010000249.1 GCA_030637505.1 Holophagae bacterium | reverse complement strand
GTCGGCTGCACCGGCGCCCGCCAGATCGTCGACATGGTCCACCAACTCCATCGGCGCGACGGAAACCTCGGCCTCGGGGTCGCCGCCACCAATGCGTTCCGCAAGGCGGTTTCCCTCAGGGTCGATGGTCCTTTTCGTCATCAAGCGCGAACCCTCCTCAGACCCCGAATCGCTCTATGATCTCCCCGCTGCCGATGCCGCCGCCGACGCATCGACTGACCAGTCCGTAGTTTTCATCGCGCCGATGGAGTTGGTGGACCATGTCGACGATCTGGCGGGCGCCGGTGCAGCCGACCGGATGGCCCAGAGAGATGCCGCTGCCCCACAGGTTGGTCCGATCTGGTGGGAGGTCCGGCAGATCGTGGAACGCGGCTCCGAGAACGGCGGCAAAGGCCTCGTTGAGTTCGAAGAGGTCGATGTGGGACATCTCGAGGCCGGCCCGTTTCAGAAGCGGCGGAACGACCTTGAAGGCGCCTTCGCCCATGTAGGCGCGTTCGACGCCGACATTCCAGAACGCTCGCAGTTCGGCCAGTGGTTCTATGCCCAGTGATTCAGCCTGTTCTTCTCCGGCGAGGATCAGAGCCGCTGCGGCATCGTTGAGGCTGGAGGCGTTGATCGTTGTGATCGTTCCACCCTCACGCTTGAAATAGGGTTTCGCGCCGGCCAAGTCCTCCCGGGTGACGGGGCGCGGGCCTTCGTCCCTATCGACAACTTTTGGATCCTTGCGCCTCTGGGGAATTGTTACCGGTACGACGTAATCATCGAAAAAGCCCTGGTCCCAGGCCTCCAGGGCGTTGTGGTGGCTGTTCCACGCGATCTCGTCCTGTTCCTCGCGGGTCACAGAGTAGCGTTCGACCAGGCGTTCGGTCATCAACCCCATCAACTCACCCTGCTCGACATGGGTGTCGGTCAGGGCGCCGAACAGGCCGTCCATCAGCGTCATGTCGCCGTAGAGTTGTCCCCGTTTTCGACCTTCGAAAAGATACCGGGCGACGTTGCTCATGCTCTCAACGCCACCGCCGATGCCGATCCCGATTTCGCCCAGGGCAATCCTGCGCGCGATGCTGTGAACCGCGGCGCCGCCGGAGGCGCAGTTCTCGTGAAAGGTGGTGGCCGGTGAAGTGTGGGGGATGCCGGCCCGCAGCGCGGCGTTTCTGGCGACATTGGGAGATCGGGGATCCTGCATCACCCAGCCCAAACAGGTGTAGTCGATCGAGGTGGAGGGAATGCCGGTCCGCTCGAGAACGGCCTCGATGACGTGGGCGGCCAGGTCTTCAGCCTGGAGAGCTGCAAGGCCACCGCCAATACTGCCGATCGGAGTGCGAACCGCACCGAGGATGAAGACTCTTTGTCGTGCCATCAGGACCTCCTTGAGTCTGCCGCGCAGCGGCATAGACTCAAGTGTACTCCGGTCGGGTCAGTGAGTGATTGAAGATCCCGAGGGGGGGATTAACGCCTCCCCTACAACGAAAACCGTAGGGGCGGTTTATCCCCGCCCGGGTGAATCAGAATTTTGCAGGAGGATCTTAAACATTCTCTTTGCGTTCCATTTGCGCTCTTCGTGTCGCGGTTAATTTGTGTTCTTGTTTCTGATAGTTCCGACAGCCTCACCCGACCCACCAACCGGCGGCAAAGTAGGCCATGGCCAGAGCCGCGCCGGCGCCTCCGATCGTGACCCAAATCCGCTGCAGAGCGGGTCTCTCCTCGGCCCAGACCATGCCGGCCAGGAGGTAGATGGGGAAGAAGGACGAGGCGATGCGTCCGAAGGACCAGAGAGTTGAGCACAGAGGCACTGCAACACAGGCCGCCAGGTACCAGGCCAGGGACGGTCGCAGGCGCCGGAAAGCGGTCGGCAGGGCCCCGAGGAAGAGGATCGCCATCACCAGCTCGATCACGGAGCCGTGGGCGCCGTGGATCGTCGGTCCCGCCTGCCACCACCGGACGAAGGCAAAGCCGGGCAGGCCCATGTTGCCTCTCCAGCGTCCCTGCCGGTGAACGAAGGCAAGGGCGTCACCGAAGAGACCGTAGCAAAAGAGCATGTAGAGTCCGAGGGCCAGCGCAACACTTCCGGCGGCTGCCCAGCCCCAGCGGGAACGGTGACGTTGCCTCCACCACTCGAGCAGCAGCAGAATGACCAACAGGGCGCCGAAGGGTCGGGTCAGAGTGGCCAGGGCCGCCAAGAGACCGGCCAGATCGTAGCGGTTTTTTCTGGCCAGCAGGAAGGTCGCTAGAGAGAGGGCGAGAAAGAGCGACTCCGAGTAGACCGCTGAATGAAAAAGGGCGAAGGGGAAAAAGAGCAGGGCCGTACCGGCGCCGAGTCCGGCTTTGCTTCCAAATGACTCGCCCCAGAGATTACGGGTTACGGCAGTAAGCAACCACAGAGAAACCAGGAGGGCGATGTTTGAGATCACGATTCCGGCGCCGACAGCTCCGACAAGGGGAGTCAGGGCTCGGATCAGCAGAGGATAGAGTGGAAAAAACCCGGCGGTGTCCTCCGGAAGGTATCCTCCGGGCATATGGTTGAAGGCATCTGTGGCATCGTAGCCTCGGTCGGCGATCAAGAGGTACCACTCCGAGTCCCACCGTGCCCAGATATCGAGCGCCAAGGGCACGCCGTGTTCGAGGCGGAGGTTCTCGCCGGTCAGGGCCTTGCCGGAGGGCAGCAGGGCGTGGCCGGCCAGCCCGGCAGCCAAGAGGGCCAGCCGTGTGATTAAGAAAAGTACGGCAAGGCGGCGCATGACCGGGTCGTTAACGATGTTGCGGATCACGTTACGACTCTATTTTTTCCCATCGCCGGAGTCAATGATGGAGAGAGCAGACGATCAGCTTTCAGCTTTCGAAGCGATAACCCACGCCGCGAACGTTGTGGATGTGGCGAGGTTTGAGGGCATCATGCTCGAATGCCTTGCGAAGTGACAGGATCACATTGTCGACGACACGGGTATTTGGATGGTCCGGCAGATCCCACACCTCTGCCAGCAGGTCTCTGCGGCTGACGACTTGACCCGACCGGTTGAGCAATAAATTCATCACCGCGATTTCCTTGCGTGAGAGCTCAACGACGCCCGCCAGAGTTAGGGCGTGCCAGGTCGCGAAGTCGATCCAAAATTCTCCGAATTCCTTTCGTGAGCTTTCCTCACCGGCGCCGGCCGAAGGGTCGCCATCCGCTACCGAGGTCTTTGCCCACCCACCCCGCCGCAAAAGCCCTTCCATTCGCGCCAGTAACACCGCAAGGTCGAATGGCTTGGCAACGTAGTCGTCGGCGCCCAATCGCAGGCCGTAGACCATGTCATCGGGTTGGTCGCGCGCCGTCAGCATCAGAATCGGAGTCAGGTCACCGCCATCGCGCAATCGGCGGCAGACCTCAAAACCGTCGACCTTTGGAAGTCGCACATCGAGTACCAGGAGATCGAACTGGTTTGAAGCGGCCTCGACCAACGCCTCCTCGCCGTCGACAGCCAGCACCCCCAGCCAACCCTTGCGCTTGAAGTTGCGAAGCAAGCCCTCAGCGATGGCCTCTTCATCCTCAACCAACAGAATCCTGACGACCGGGTCGTTCATACCACTTTCTCCATCGCGGGCACTTCAACCTCGAAGGTCGTCCCAGGAGAGGCTTCCCGTGATAGGGCCCGCACGTTCCCGTGCATCTGTTCGACGAGCTGAGAAACGATAAACAGCCCGAGCCCGCTGCCGTGGTCAGCTTCGGTGTCCCGACCGATACGGTAAAACCGGTCGAAAATCAGGCTCAGCTCGGACTTCGGAATGCCGATCCCCTCATCGGAAATACTGAAGACAACCCGCGGCCCGCGCTCAAAGACCCGGCACCAGACCCGACCTCCCGGCGCTGAGTAGCGCACCGCGTTTTCGATCAGGTTCGTCAGGACATGTCGAAGGCCCTCGTCGGTGGCAAGAACCGATGCGCTGGTATCGATCGCCGTCACGAAGGCAAGATTGCCTCCTTCGACCGTGGGACGGATCTCGGCGAAGAACCGCTGACAAAAAAGGGCCACTTCAACCTCGTACGGCTCAAAGATCTGCTTTCGGGCTACCAAACGGCTACTCTCGAGAACATTGTCGATCAGCCGGGCAAGGCGTTGCGCTTCGCGCAGAATATAGTCCACCGAGCGCAGTCGGAACTCGTCGGTCTCGTCCTGCTCCAGAGTCTCCGCATGCAGGCGGATGGCGGCCAGAGGCGACCTCATCTCGTGGGTGATTCCGGAAACAAATTCCTCCTGTTTTCGTGCATACCGGTACTCCGCCAAAGAACGCGCGAGCTGATGGGTCACGAAGACGATCAACAGGGCGAACAAGGCGCAACCTACCGCGAGGATGACTCCGGGCGACCGGGGGCTCGTCACGCCCAACCGACCGGCAAAATCGTGTAAACGTCCCTCCCATTGGATGGCGAACACAACCCACACGACCAGCAGAGCGATCACCACGACCAGCGAGAGCACGTATGGAACAACGAAAGTCCGGGTCCGATTCACGTTCCGATCATACTGGACTCGGAGCGACCTGGTGGTGTCGGAACCAGAGAGCGCTACTCCACCTCTGCAAAAATATAGACCTTGCTGGTTTCGGCGAGGACGCCGCCGTCAACCTTGATCTTCTGAATATCCTCGTCATATCGCCCGGCGCCGACCTTGATCTTCTTGAGTTCGATTCGTTCCAGCTGTCGACCGCGGTCGTCTTCCAAGAGGATGATGACCGAGAGGGTCAGGGGTGTGTTGGTCAGGTTTTCCAGCTCGTTGGTGAAGGACGTCTTGATCCTCTTGCCCTCTCTCCAGTCGGCCTCATCGCCTGCCCCTGCTCTCAGGGTACTCCAGTTGATGCCGTCGATTCGAATGTTGAGATCAAGGGTCTGGCCGATCGTTAAATCGAATTCTTCCTGGAACGGGCTTCCGACGTCTCGCCGGTCGGCGCCCTGTGCCGCAACGCCTCCTGCAAATGCCAGGACCGCGCCAAGAAACACCAATACATTTGCAACAAACCGCATCGCTCGTCTCCGCCGTGACAGTCTTGAAGGAGTATACACACGCCGGGCGCCGGTAACGAAGAACGGCGCCCCGAGGGGCGCCGTCGAGAGGGTACGATGAGATCTCAGGGAATATGAACCGTCATGCCCTTGGCGACCGCGCCGGCGTCACCCGAGACGACGTTGCAATATGAGAGTTTCTCTTTGACCTTGGTGACCTCGAGGGTGGCGATCGTCGTCATGTCCTCATCCAGGATCTCACCGGTATCGGGATCGCGGATGACCTCGACGTCGCCGACGATGAACTGCTGGCCCACGCCAACACCCTCGCGCGTGCCCCGGTTGACATAGATCGTGCCGCTCTTGTTCATGACGACCGATCCAGTCCACTGGAAGTTCGGCAGTTGTTTGATCATAAATTCGACCGCCTCGGCGCAGGCGCCTTGAACTGCCAGGCCGACGTTGTCGTTGGTTTCGCCGCCGAAGGCCGCACCCCACGAACCGGTGTCATAACCGACGTTCATGCCCTTCTGCTTGCTGACACCGACGACGCTCTTGGAGGCGACCACCTGGCCGGTGGTGGCGTCGACGATGTAGATTGTCGCGTTGATCTCGCCCTGGCCGCCCTTACCGCCGAGCCGCAGTCCCTTGAACCGGATGCCGCCGCCGCCCTTTTTGGTGCCGTCCTGGACGTGGGTGATGGCGCCTTTGACCAGAAGCTGGGCCGGGGTCATCTGGCCGGTGACTGCTGCCTTGTTGCCTCCTGCGGTTCGGCCGGAAGCCGAGAGGTCTTGCTCATCCATCGCGGCATTTCGCATGTCGCCTTCACCGAGGACGATGAAGCGTCCGCTCTGATTGAGCATGTCGGTCAAGACCGTGCCCCAGGCGTTGCCGATGTCGAAGTGGCCGTACCAGCCGGCCTTGTTCTCGAATTCGGTGACAGTGATCGAGAAGCGCAAGCCGCCGGTTGCCTCTTCGGCCACAACTATCCCGGAAGCGAGTATTAACAGAGCCGCCAAAACCAATGCTTTTTTCATGGTGTCCTCCTCAAGTATTGACGTGCCATCGTAACGCGAACCCAAGATCGCATCAACCGACAACCCGTTCGGGCTAGCGTTTTCGTTGGGCTTTGCAGACGCACAGGGCCGTCATGTTGACGATTTCGTTGACCTCCATGCCCCTTTGGAGGATGTGAACCGGGGCGCCGATGCCGGTCAGGATCGGGCCGATCGCCTCGACTTTGCCGAGGCGCCACAGGAGTTTGTAGGCAATGTTGGCAGCGGCCAAGGTCGGACAAACCAGGATGTTGGCATCACCCTGGATGGACGACCACGGGAAGGCTTGTTCGGCGATCGCCGGCTCAACGGCTGTGTCGGCGTGCATCTCACCCTCGATCTTGAGCTCGGGCCATCGTTCCTTGGCAATCTCCACGGCCTTGCGGACCTTGAGGCATGCGTCATCTTCGTTGGAACCGAAGTTGGAGTAGGACAGCATCGCGACGCGCGGGTCGACGTCGAAGTATGTCGCGGCAACCCGGGCGGTCAGCCAGGCGATCTCCGCCAGTTCTTCGGCGTTGGGATCGGGGTTGACCGTCGTGTCGGCGATGAAAAGCATGCGGTCCTCGAACAACAGGAGGAACACGCCCGCCACCTTGCTGACGTCACCCATTGTTTTGTGGATTCGAAGAGCCGGGCGGATGGTGTCGGGATACGAATGGGACACGCCGGCAATCAGACCGTCGGCATCGCCCTGTAGCACCATCATGTTGCCGAAATACACGGGATCGAGCAGCCGTTTGGTGGCATTGACCGCCGTCGCACCGCGTCGCCATCGCCTCTCATGGTACGCCTCGGAATAGGCGTGGCGCCGATCATCCTGAGAGGGGTCGGCCACGATGAGGTCGGTTGGGTCGATTTCATGGTCGGCCAGGAGGTTGCCGATGACCTCGGCGTTGCCCAGAAGGATCGGTGTGCAGATCTTCTCGTCGATCAACATCTTGGCGGCTCGAATGATCGCTTCCTGTTCGCCCTCGGGGAAAACGATCAGCTTGGGATCCAATCGGGCCTGGTCGAAGACGCCGTGCATCACCTCACGGGTTCTGGACAGTCGATTCTCCAGTTCCCTGACGTAGTCGTCTTTCGACGAATACGGCTTGCGGGCAACGCCCGTGCGAATCGCGGCCTCGGCGACAGCCGGCGCCTCCCACAGAAGGACCCGGTAGTCGAAGGGCTTGGGAATCAGATACTCCCGTCCGAACTTGAAGGGTCTGCCGCCATAGGCGCGAACGACAGAATCGGGAACGTCTTCCTTGGCCAGGTCGGCCAGGGCTTGGGCGGCGGCCAGTTTCATTTCTTCGTTGATGCCGGTTGCGGCAACATCGAGGGCGCCGCGAAAGATGAAGGGAAAGCCCAGGACGTTGTTGACCTGATTGGGATAATCCGAGCGGCCCGTCGCCATGATGACGTCGGAACGTGCAGCGAAGGCGTCTTCCGGCATGATTTCAGGGTCGGGGTTGGCCATGGCGAAGATAATCGGGTCATCCGCCATCGTCTTGACCATCTCCTGGGTCACGAGTCCGGCAACCGACACACCGGCGAAGACGTCGGCGCCGACCATGGCGTCGGCGAGGGTCCGGGCCTCGGTTTCTGCCGCGAACCGTTCCTTGTAGGGGTTCATGCCCTCGGTGCGGCCCTTGAAGATGACGCCTTTCGAGTCGACCAACAGTAGATTTTCAGGTTTCACGCCCAGGGAGAGGTAGAAAGTGGCGCACGCGATGCCCGCTGCTCCGGCGCCGGAAAAGACCACTTTGATCTCGTCGACCTTTTTGCCGATGACCTCGACCGCGTTGACCAGGGCCGCTCCCGAGATGATGGCCGTGCCGTGCTGGTCGTCGTGGAAGACCGGAATGCCGCAGGTTTTCTTGAGTTCTTCTTCAATTTCGAAGCACTCGGGCGCCTTGATGTCCTCGAGGTTGATGCCGCCCAGGGTTGGTTCGAGGAGCTGACAGAAACGGATGATCTCTTTGGGGTCCAGGGTGTCGACCTCGATGTCGAAAACATCGATATCTGCAAACTGCTTGAAGAGGACGCCCTTGCCCTCCATCACCGGTTTGCCGGCAAGGGCGCCGATGTTGCCGAGGCCGAGGACCGCGGTGCCGTTGGAGACGACGGCCACCAGATTCCCCTTGTTGGTGTACTCGTAGGCCAGCTCAGGGTCTTTTGCGATTTCCAGGCAGGGCTCGGCGACTCCGGGCGTGTAGGCCATCGAAAGATCGCGCTGCGTATTGCAGGGTTTGGTCGGCACGACCTCGATCTTGCCGTGGCGTTTGCCGGTGTGGTAGGCCAGCGCTTCTTCGCGGGTGATTTTTTTCATGGTATGACCCCTTCGAATTGGAGCAATCTTTCAAATGTAAAATCTTCTTCGAGAAAGATTTCACAAAGACGAAATATAGGCCTTGGCGGCCCCGAGGTCAACCGGAAAATCGCGGGTGAGGATTACTCAGGACTCGCGGGGATTGTCGTGGCGTTTGATCGCAAGGTTGAGGAGTTCGTCCAGGAGATCCGGAAAATCCAAACCGGAAAGAGACCAGAGCCTGGGATACATCGAGATCGAGGTGAAGCCCGGGATGGTGTTGACCTCGTTGACCCAGATCTTTTCTGTGGTCTTTTCGAGAAAGAGATCGACCCTCGCCATGCCCTGGCATCCCAGCAAATCGAAGACCGAGACCGCCAATTCTTGGACCTGGGCAGTCATAGCCTGATCGAGGGGCGCCGGGGCCAAAAGCCGACAGGTGTCATCCACGTACTTGTCCTCGAAGGAGTAAAAATCATTTCCGGGCACGATCTCACCCGGCACCGAGGCTTGAGGTTTGGCGTTGCCAAGAACGGCGATTTCGATCTCCCGCGCCTCGAGACCCTGTTCGATCAGGACCGTGGTGTCGTGCCGCAGCGCCATCTCGACGGCGTCGTCCAGAATTTCGGCGCCGACGACCTTGGTGATGCCGACGGACGAACCCATGCGGGACGGTTTGACGAAAAGCGGTAGGCCGAGGTCAAGGGCCCTGCGCCTCAGAGGCTCGGGGTCGGCCCGCCAGGCGTGGTTGCTGACCGTGACCCACGGTGCAGTCGGAAGGCCTTCGCTGACCAGGACTCTTTTGGTCCGAACCTTGTCCATGCACAGGGCCGATGCCGCAACGCCGGAGCCTACGTAGGGCAGGTCCAGCATTTCGAAGAGGCCCTGGATTGTTCCATCCTCGCCAAAAGGCCCGTGCAGGACCGGAAAAACCAGATCAAACGAGTCTTTCAACAGGTCGGGGTTGAGACGAAGGCCGCCTGTGACAGCCAGCACTTGGTCGGTCCGGTCACCGCTGCCGTCGAGAACCCTTCGAGACTCGGCGTCGGTCGCCCAAAGCCCCTGGCGATCGATGGCCATTGGCACGACTTGGTGACCGCCGCCGACCAGAGCTGTGGCCACCGAGCGTGCGGAGACGATGCTGACGTCGTGCTCGCGGGATCGGCCCCCGAAGATCAGAGCGACTCTCATGGTTGGATTCTAACCCGGCGGAGCCGGAACCGAGGCTTTCCGGCCCTGCCGGGTGCTCTCAGCTGTCAGATTTCAGCTTTCAGAGGTAACTGCTGCGCAGAATAATGGGGAACTTTTCTTTCCTCTGCGTGTCTCACTGGTTAAGGGGGTCGTCATGACACACTCAATCGTAAGAGAAACGCCACAAAGTTCCAGCCTCGATCATGTGATCCAAGACAGTTCGGCCGACAGGCTCCAAATGCGGTTGGGCCTGACGGTGGCCGTACTGGCGCACGTGGTTCTGTTCGCCGCCAATTGGCCGTCGATCGCGGGGTCCGCTCCGAAAGTTCCGGAGAAACAGCCTCCAATCGTGGTTCTTCGCCATTTCACCTATACGATCCCACCGACACCACCACCCGAGGTTCCTATTCGACTGCCGCCCCGGGAGATTCCTGTGCCCGATCCGGATCCATTCGATCCGGAGCCCCTGAGGGCCGACGCCACCTTCGTGCCGGATTTCGATCCCAGCGTTGTCGTGCCCATGGTTGGGCTTGAAATTCCCGAACCGCCGCCTGATGTCGTCGAGCCAACGCTGATTCATGTCGGAGGGGATTTCGAGGCGCCCCGCCGGATCGTGATGGTCGAACCGATCTACCCCGAGATCGCTCGCAGAGCCCACAAGGAGGGTGCAGTGATCCTCAGCCTGATCATCGGTGTCTCCGGGAGGGTTGAGTCGGTAGAGGTTCTCCGGGGATTGCCGCTGGGATTGACCGAAGCCGCTGTGCAAGCCGCCCGCCAGTGGGTCTTCGAGCCCTCGACCTACAACGGGCGCCCGATTGCCGTGCAGTACAACTTGACGGTGCATTTCCGCTTGAGGTGAGGGCTGTGGCGTCCGATGAACAGTGCGCGGCCGTGATCCCGCTACAATGTGCCGATGCTCTGTACGACGCGTCGAAGCGGGAGGCTGGGGCCGGATCAGGGTTGGCCGTGACCTTCGAGGAGGTCTATACCCGCTTCCGCCGGCCGGTGTGGGCGCTTGCGAGGCGTCTGACCCAGTCGGAGGACGAGGCCCTGGACGCCTGCCAGGAGATCTTCCTCAGAATCTGGAGGGGCCTTGACGGGTTCAGACATGAGGCCAGGCTCAGCACCTGGGTGTTCCAGATCGCATGGAATTTTCTTCGGTCCCACCGGCGCAGTCGGGGCCGACAACCGATCAGGATGGAGAGCCTCAACGACGACAAAGTGGTGAGTATCGGTGCTCTCCGAGACCGTGCGCCGGATGCCGAACGCCGGGTGATTGCTTCCGAAGGTCTCGACCGGGCTGAGGAGGCGTTGGGCAGGTTGGCGGAACACCATCGGATCGTGCTGTGGCTCAGGGATGGGGAAGACTTGAGTTATGAGGATATTGCGACCGTTCTTGATGTGCCGATCGGGACAGTCAGATCCCGGCTGGCCCGAGCGCGGAGGGCATTGAGGGACGAGGTGACGGGATGATTGACGAGAAGACCTTCGAAACCTTGAGCCGCTATGTCGACGGAGATTTGGGGCCGGACGAGGCGGCGGCGATCGAGCAGGAATTAGCCGGAGATGATGAACTCGGGCGCGCACTCGCCGACATTCGCCAACTCCGAGAGGACCTGCGGACGCTTGCCTTGGACGAGCGTCCGCCGGAGGCGTTGGATCACATGGTCAGGCCGTTACGGCGTGCGGGCCGGCCCATGCGTCAACGTCGGGCACTGGCGTTCCTGGTCGCGGCGGCGGCCGTTCTGGTGGTGGCTCTGATCGTCGTTGAAGAGGTCGGGCGATCGAGATTGAGATCAGATTCTCCAGCGTCCGGTGGGGCCGGCCGCGAGGCCTTTGTGCTCAAGAACCTGCCGGCCGCGGATGAGGATGCACCGATCGGCGCCATCGAGAGTCTTTTGGCCGGGGATGACCCCGAACCGGTGCTGGTCGACCCGGAGCCGCTCGAGGTGATGGGGCCACTTGATCGACCGCCAGGGATTGACGATTCCGGTCTGGCGTTGAAGATCGGCACGATCCTCGTGCCCGTCCCTGTCATCGTGGGAGCCGAAGGGCTGATGATGACCCTCGGAGTCGAGGAGGGCCGCGTAACCTTGTGCCGTCCTTCGGAGGGGATCGAGTCGACTTTAGTGGCAGGTGATGTCTGCCGGCAAATACTCTCGGTCGGCGGTATCGGGTTGGATGACGGTCAATACGAAGCGGTGGTTGTCAGGTGGGACGTGGAAAGCAGCCCGGGGCCGGGACAAGAGGACAATTGAACCACGAAGACCCAAAGATCACGAAGGGAACGCAAAGAAGATCATGAAATTAAGACTCTGAGCCCGTCCACCGGGCCAGATCGGTGACGCTCTCCAGCACTTCGGTGCAGCCGGCAGCCAAGAGGTCCTCTCTGGATGCGGCCCCCGTCGTGACGCCGATGACCGAGATCCCGGCGTTGTAGCCGGTTTCCGCATCGACGGGCATGTCTCCGATCAGAAGAGTGCCGGCCGCGCAGTGTCCGGTCGCTCGGAGGATGTGTTCGATCATTTTCGGGTCGGGTTTGTGGGCGCCAACGGTCTCGGGTCCGGCGACGATCGACATCAGCTCTTTCCAACCGATGTGGGCAACCAGATCTTCGACCCACCCCAATGGCTTATTTGAGGCTATGGCCAGCGTATGGTCCAGAGCGAGATGCCGAAGGGCCTCGTCCACGCCGGGGAAGGGGGGCGAGTTTTCCAGTAGGACTTCGCGATAGCGTTGCCTGAATCTCATCAGGAGGTCGTCGGGTTCCACTCCGTTGTCGGCGGCTGCAGCCACCAATCGGCGGGCGCCCCACCCGACATGTTGATAGACCCAGTCGAGGTCAACCGGCGCCAGGTCAAAATCTTCCAGAGCCAGATTGAGGCCCAACAGGATGCCGGGGAAGCTGTTGATCAACGTGCCGTCAAGGTCGAAAATCAGCAGAGGAAAACGGTGCATCAGGGGAGTGTAGCTTGGACGGCCGGCTGGAGCCTGAGGTTTTAGGGAGCGCGGGTGAACCCGTACTTCTCGCCGGTTTTCGTCGCGAGACCGTCGAGATGATGTGCCCAGTGGAGTTTTCGATCCGAGGGGCGCGGCTTGTACTTGACAGTACGTAGGGACATCGCGCCCAGCCCAAAGGGCTGCCGAGCCGATAGGCTCGGGCCTGTGAAACAGGCGGCGTGGGCTGGAGCTCCCCGAGGTGAGAAAGTGCCGCTGGGTGCGGCGTATCGGCGGTCACAGCAGATCACTGGTGAGAAGCGCGGGTTAAGATGGCTTCATGCCAGTGATCTCTGGACTCGAGGTTCTGATCAACAATCCAGCTCCGATTAAGGATCGCCGGTGGGGCCTTTTGGCAAACCACGCGGCGGTGACCTCGGGTTTGCAGCCGGCGCGATCAGCCCTGGCGGGGTCGTGCAGGGCGCCGGCCCTGCTCTTCGCCCCGGAGCACGGCCTCGAGGGCGTTGCCCAGGACATGGAAGGTGTCGATGATGGCAGGGACCCGCTGACCGGCGTGCCGGTGCGTTCGCTTTACGGCGACGACGTGACGACCTTGAGCCCCTCGTCCGCGGACCTTCAGGGTCTGGACGCCGTCGTCATCGACGTGCCGGACATCGGCAGCCGCTACTACACCTTTGCCGCCTCGATGGACGGCCTGATGGCGGCCTGCGCGAAGGCCGGAGTCGAGGTCGTCGTGCTGGATCGACCTAATCCGTTGGGCGGCATCCGCCGAGAGGGCGGCATGGTCCGGCCGGGCTTCGAGAGTTTTGTCTCCCAACTACCGACCCCGATCAGGCACGGCATGACCCTGGGAGAGATCGCCCTTCTCATGCACCGTGAACGATATTCCGATCTTGAGTTGACGGTCGTCCCGTGCCGCGGTTGGCGGCGCGCCCAGCTGTTCGATGCCACCGGCCTCCCCTGGGTGCCGCCCAGCCCAAACATGCCGACCCTGGACACCGCGCTTTTGTACCCCGGCCTGTGCCTGGTTGAGGCGACCACCCTGTCAGAGGGGCGCGGAACCACGCGGCCGTTCCACCTGGTCGGCGCGCCCTGGGTCGATGCCCACCGCCTTTTTGAGCGACTGCGGGCCCTGAAACTTCCGGGAGTGGGCTTCCGGGCCGCCTGGTTCCGGCCGGAATTCCAGAAGCACGCCCATCAAGTGTGTGCCGGTGTCGAGCTCCATATCACGGACCGAGAGGCCCTCGAACCCTTGGCCCTGGGTTTGCACCTCATCAAGGCCGTCCACGACCTGCACCCACGGGATTTTTCCTGGCGCTCTCAGGCCTACGAGTTCGTGTCCGACGTTCCGGCCCTGGACCTCCTGACCGGGTCGCCCGATGCCAGGGAAATCATCGAGACCGGCGCCGGCCTGGCACCAATGCTGGCGCGATGGCACGATGAGGTCGGGCTCTTTGAAGGCTCGCTCGAGGGCGTCCTGCTCTACCACGATGACTGATTCTTAGACCGGCCTTCTCACCAGTGATCTGCTGCGGCGCGAAATACGTAGCGGCCTTCGACGTTTTCTTGACCTCGCTCAATCCAGCCCACGCTGGTCGCTTCGCGACCTCCACGGCCTCGCCGTGATCGCCCCTCGGGCGATGCGCGATGTCTCTACGTACTGTTTAGTACGCCTCATTCGCTGCCCACGCCACCCGCTTCGCGGGTCCGAGCCTTTCGGCTCGACCGCCCTTCGGGCTGGGCGCGATGTCCCTATCTGCGAAAACACCGAATCTCACCACGTCTTCCGCACCTCGCGACGAAAACTCGTGAGAAGGCCGGGTTAGACCGGCGCCAACAACCAACGCCGACGTTTTTCATCATGGCCTTCGAGTCGAAGATCAACGGCGCCGCCCATCCTCATGAGTCTCAGGCCGGTACCATTCGGGGGTTGCACTTCGATCCTGTGGGGATCCAACCGCCACTGTGAACCGGAGTGACGGTTGAGGTCTGAGAGGTGGATCTTGACCTCGATTGGCGGGTCGTCCAACCGGACGTAAATCAAATGGCCCTTCATGCCCATTACCGTCCCCCGGCGGCTCGGTCGATCCTCCGGCGCCTGCTGGATTTCATCCTCGAACAACTGGTCCAAGACCAGCTGCTCGGTCTCTTTTTCCAGCTGGCGCTGAAGGCTCTTTGATCGATTCCCGGCCTCGACTACTCGATTCCTCAGGATGAGGTCTGCCTCAGTAGGGTCGGCCGAAGCCGGGCCGTTGATCAGTTCCAGAGCCTCTTTATGCGTGAAGATGCCGACGATTTCACGCATCGGTGACGAGAAGCGTGCGTAGACCGGCGCCCCGACGCCGTGGTGCGCGCCGGGATCCGATGTGAAGATCGATCGCCGGTTGGTCAATATCGCCTGACGCTCGATGGCGGCGGCCAATCGGGGCCGGGCTCGCCGGGGCAGGGCTTCGAGGTATTGGGCCAGGGGCTGGTCCGGTCCCTTCCATGCCCAGCGTCTCGGATCGAGACCATGCAATTGGGCCAGGGCTGCCATCTGGCGTTTGAAGCGGTCGAGGTGTTCCTCGGTCGGCGCGGGGTGGACCCTGA
Organism: Holophagae bacterium; assembly: GCA_030637505.1. Taxonomy (GTDB): domain Bacteria; phylum Acidobacteriota; class Thermoanaerobaculia; order Thermoanaerobaculales; family Sulfomarinibacteraceae; genus DAOWGJ01. The sequence goes on along the minus strand of DAOWGJ010000249.1, from coordinate 54 downwards.
AGATCGGTTGGAGGTAGTCGATGCCGAGGCCCATCTTCAGGATTTTGGCGCCTT
>DAOWGJ010000006.1 GCA_030637505.1 Holophagae bacterium | reverse complement strand
GTCATCCTGGAGGTCCGGGCGGGTACGGGAGGCGAGGAGGCGTCGCTCTTTGCCGGTGAGCTGCTGCGCATGTACGGCCGCTATGCCGAAGACAAGGGCTGGAAGGTCTCGATCACAGAGACTTCCGAAACCGGTTTGGGGGGCATCAACAAGGCCGTCGTCATGATCGAGGGTGACCGTGTCTACTCCCGGCTCAAATTCGAAAGCGGTGTGCATCGGGTGCAGCGGGTTCCTTCGACGGAAAGCGCCGGGCGCATCCACACCTCCGCGGCAACCGTGGCCGTCATGCCCGAGGCCGATGAGATCGAGGTTGAAGTGGAGGAGAAGGATCTTCGCATTGACCGTTTCTGTTCGTCAGGCCCCGGTGGGCAAAGCGTCAACACGACATATTCCGCAGTCCGGGTCACCCATGAACCGACCGGCGTCGTCGTCTCCTGCCAGGACGAGAAGTCTCAGATCCAGAATCTGGCCAAGGCGATGCGGGTGCTCAAGACGCGGCTCTTGGAGGTACAAGAAGCCGAGCGTGACGCCGAACGAGCGGCCAACCGCCGTAGCCAGATCGGCACCGGTGACCGATCGGAAAAAATCCGGACCTACAATTTCCCACAGGGCCGCGTGACCGACCATCGAATCTCTCTGACGGTCCATCGGTTGCAGGAGGTGTTGGACGGAAATCTCGACCTGGTCATCGACGAACTGACCACGCACCTCCATGCCAAGATGTTAAAGGACGAGGTGGCGACCGACTCGTGATTGTTGCCAAGGCGCTTGCGAAAGCAGCCGCAACGTTGCCCTTGAGACGCGGACTGCCTGATCCCCATCGAGAGGCATTTTTCCTGCTGGCGGCCGCCTGGGAGATCGACGAGATCCGGCTCCGGATGTGGCCCGAGGTTTCAATTGCGGCTGAAGTCGAGGAGCTGTTTTTTCGGTGGGTCGAGCGAAGAGCGGCGGGAGAACCTGCCGAGCACATCGTCGGTCGGTGCTCCTTCTGGGGCCGGTCCTTCAGGGTGACACCTTCGGTTTTGATTCCCAGGCCTGAGACTGAACTGATGGTTCAGGCGGCCCTCGAGGCAACGCTTCCGCCCAGAGCGCGGGTCCTCGATGTCGGAACCGGTTCGGGTTGCCTGGCGATCACCCTGGCAGCTGACAGGGCCGACTGGTGTGTGATCGGGATCGATCGATCGCTTGATGCCTTGCAGGTCGCTCGGCACAACGGCGTAGAGCACGGAGTCGATGTGGCGTGGCTCTGGTCCGACCTGGTTTCGAGCTGTGGTTCGGCTTTCGACCTCGTAGTGGCCAATCTTCCGTATATCCCGACCGATTGGCTGCCGACGTTGGGAGTAGAGATTTCTCGGGAACCGGTCCTGGCCCTGGATGGTGGTCGAGACGGGTTGGACCTGGTGCGGCGCCTGGTTGGTGACCTGGAGCGGATCCTGGTGCCGGGTGGTCGGTGTTTGCTTGAGTTGGCCGAGGACCAGGCTGACGCCGTCGAAGAACTGGCCCAAGAGCAGGGGCTACGGCCCGCGGGGCGGCGCCGTGACATCGGTGGCTGCGACCGAATGGTGATACTCGAGCACAGCTAAACCGGGGAGCGAAGCGACCCCTGCAATTCGTCTTACGAATTGCCCAGTTGACAGTCCGAGCGCCTGGTTCCACAATGTTTGCTTCTATGGAGGCCCTGATGACTGAGACTGACATCCAAGACACGGCATCTCCACAGCGAAAACCAATCGCTGTCATCGGATTTGGCGGAAACTCCCTGTTGAGACCGCAGGATCACGGCACGCAGGAGGAACAGTTCACCCTGACGTGGAAGGCCTCGCGGTGGCTTGTGGAGATCCTCCACAGAGGCTACGAACTGGCGGTTGTTCACGGCAACGGCCCCCAGGTCGGCAACATCATGATCCAGGTCGAAGAGGCGATCACCAAAATTCCGCCTCAGAGCCTGGATGTCGCCGTGGCCCAGACCCAGGGGTCGATGGGTTTCATGCTGGCCAACCAACTGAGGAACCGGTTGCACGAAGAACAACTGGACAACCCGATCGCCTGTCTGGTGACCGAGGTTGTCGTTGATCGAGAGGATCCGGCTTTTGAGAATCCAACCAAACCGGTCGGGCCCTTTTTCACGGCCTACCGGGCCAACGTCTTGATGCAGGAGCACGGCTGGCAGATGGTCGAGGACGCAGGCAGGGGTTGGCGCAAGGTCGTTCCCTCGCCCAGGCCGCGTCGCATCCTCGACGTCGGTCTCATGCGCCGGCTCGTCGACAGTGGCGCCTTGCTGATCGCCGGCGGCGGTGGCGGCATTCCGGTCTATCAGGATGTCGGCGGTTACTACCGTGGCGTCGAGGCCGTGATCGACAAGGACTACGTCGCTTCGATCCTGGCTCGGGAGTTGAAGGCCGAACTCTACATCGTTCTGACCCAGGTGCCGATGATCGCCGAGAACTTTGGGCGGCCCAATCAGCGATGGATCCGCACCCTTCCGGTTGCCAAGGCGTGGGAGATGCTGGAACAGAACCAGTTTCCTCCGGGTTCGATGGGACCAAAGGTCCGGTCTGCTCTCGAATTCATCGAGGCGACGGGCAAGGAAGTGCTGATCACCGACGAGGAGAGCCTCAAGAAGGCTCTCTCGAGGGAGGCTGGGACCTTCATGGTTACCGACGGCGAGATCGAGTACGTCGAATAGGGGCGGGTCAGCTTCGGAAAGGAACCGTGAACCTCGGACTGAGACCCGTATTGGTTTTTCGGAGATGCCGGTACTCCCGAAGCGCTCGAAACCAATCCGGGGCCCACTCCGAGGTAGGGCGCTTCGCGCGGGAACAAGGGTGAGACCTTTTTTCGAGTTCCCCTCGGTCGTCCGTGGGCTCCCGGAAAGGCTATTCTAGCCGTATGGGAAGGCTGATTCTCTGGATCTACCGGATTTTGATGACGGTCCTGGTGCCGATTGCAATCCCGGTCCTTGTGCTGAGCGATCGGCTGGTCGGAAAAAGGAGGCCACCCTGGTCCGAGCGCTTCGCTCGGCGCTTGCCTGATGTTGGGGTGGGAGGTCTTTGGATTCACGCCGTCTCGGTTGGGGAGGTCGAGGTGGCCCGCCGGTTGATTGACGAACTCAGTCGTGATGCTGCGGCAGTACCGATAATCGTGACATCGACGACGGCGACCGGGTTGGCTCTGGCCCGCAAGAACCTGGGCGATCGTGCCTCGATTATCCCGACGCCCGTCGACCTTCCGGGTCCGGTTGGGAGGGTATTTGATGCCGTGCAGCCCAGGGCGCTGGTCTTGGTAGAAACCGAACTCTGGCCGGAGATGCTCCATCAGGCGGGTCGCAGAGGGGTTCCGGTCGTGGTTGTCAACGCTCGGCTTTCCGATGGGTCCTTCAGGCGTTATCGCCGGATCAAAAGAGCGCTTCGGCCGCTCTTGAGACCGCTCTCCCTGGTTTTGACCCGAGACGCGACCGATGCCGAGAGGTTCAAGGATCTGGGTATTGAGGACGACCGTGTTGCGGTCGGCGGCAACGTCAAATACGATCTCGAGGCTGACCGGCGACCCCTCGAGTGGGGCGAAGAGATCGCCGTGTGTGCGGATGGCCGTCCGGTGATTGTCGCCGGTTCGACGTTGGAGGGCGAGGAGCGGCTGGTCCTCGATGCCGTCGAGACCTTGACGGGGTCCGACGGGCGCCCTCCCCTCGTAATCCTGGCGCCACGCCACCCCGAGAGGTTTGCGTCGGTCGCCCACATGGTTTCAGAGCGCGGTCTGACCCTTATGAGGCGCAGTCGTTTGCCCAACGGGGTTCCCGCGGGGGTTGACGTTTTTCTCCTGGACACGATCGGTGAGTTGGCTCGGTCGTTTCAGTATGGGGCCGTCGCCTTCATTGGGGGATCTCTTGTGCCCAGTGGGGGCCACAACCCTCTGGAGCCTGCTGTGTGGGGGATCCCGGTTCTCAGTGGCCCCTGGGTGGCCAACTTCGAGGAAATCTATCGGGAGATGGTGGCGGCGGGTGGGGTCCGGCTGGTCGCTGACGCCCGGGAACTCAGTGCCGCGATGGACAAGTGGCTTTCGGCGCCCGAAACGGCACGCCTCGCTGGTGAAGCGGGTCGGCGAGTCGTTGAAGGGAATCGGGGGGCCACGGCCAGAATTGCCGCCGAAATTCTCAAACGTCTCGACGGGACCGAAACGCGATGAGGTGGTCACACCTGCTGACGCCGTTGAGCCCTGTGTACAAAGGGGTGGTGCTGGCTCGGGCGGCGGCATTTCGCAGTGGGCTGCTGAAGAGCCATGATTGCGGGCTGCCTGTCGTGTCGGTGGGCAACCTGACCTTCGGTGGGACGGGCAAGACGCCGATGGTCCTTGCACTGGCACACGACTTACTAGAACGCGGTCGCCGGCCGGCGGTGTTGACCCGGGGCTACGGGCGGACCACCGTCGAGCCTTTGGTGTTGACGGGGCCCGAACCCGGTGTATCTGCGGCCGAGGGCGGAGACGAACCGCTGGAATTGTCCCAGCGCCTGCCGGGTGTGCCGATCATCGTCGATGCCGATCGCCTTCGCGGGGGTCGGTGGGCTTTGGAGCTCGGCGCCGACATCGTGATCCTCGACGATGGCTTTCAACATCTGCGGCTGCGGCGCGACCTCGATCTCGTGCTGTTGGATGTCGGAGATCCCTGGGGTGGGGGTCGTTTGCCGCCACGGGGTCGCCTTCGAGAACCGGTGGGGGCTCTTGCCCGGGCGTCGGCCGTCATCATCACCAAGGTGGATCCTGCGGCCGATCAACCGCCTCAGGACATTGTCGGGAGGATCGGCGCCATCCGTCCGGACCTGCCGGTCTTCGCGGCGCGCCTCGTGCCGCAACGAGCACGAACCCCAGACGGCTGGATCGATCCGGCGGAGCTTCGGGGCCGAAGGGTCTTCGCGGTGGCCGGACTGGGACGCCCGGAGGGTTTTCGCACACTTCTGGAATTTGCCGGCGCCGAAGTCGTCGGGCGCCGATGGTTTGCAGACCACCACCCCTATGGACCCAAGGATCGAACATGGATTGCCCATGAGGCTGGGAAGCACGGTGCGATAGTTGTCACCACTGCCAAAGACGCGGTCAAACTGGATCCCTTCGAGGGTCTGTGGGTTGTCGAGACGGCGATGCAGAGCCTCGAGGGCGGGTGGGATCGTCTGTGGTCTTTGACCTCAGAGGTGGTGTGATGGGTGTTTCGCCACGTTCTGAATTTCGGGACCATTTCGAACTGGTGGTCTACCGCGTGGCGCGAGCCACCGTCGGCAGGGGTGGGCCGGGCCTGACCGAACCCCTGGGAACGGTAATCGGCAGCCTCTACCATCGGCTGTCATGGCGTCGGCGGGAAATCATCCTGTTCAACCTTGGTCTGGCGTATCCAGATCTGACCCCCGAGGAGCGGGAACGTCTGGCCTTTCGTGTCGCCGGGCACTTTGGAAGAGCCGTGTTTGCCACGCTCCGCCTGCAACGAATGACGCCGGAGAAATTGGTGCGACTGGTGACCGTCGAGGGACGAGAACACCTGGATGCGGTGGCACAGAGCGGCCGGGGCGCCTTTTTTCTTTCGGCTCATGTCGGCGCATGGGAGGTGGCCGCCCTTTTTGGAGGTCTCCACCTCCCCGGTGGGGTTGGTGTCGTCAACCGGCCGCTGGACAACCCTCTGCTCGAGGCCGAACTGGATGCCTTCCGGCTGAAATTCGGAAATCGTGCCCTGGGCAAAAAGACGGCCCTGAGGTCGATACTGGGGGAACTCAAGGCCGGCCGATCGGTTGGCATACTGATCGACCAGAAAACCCGCCCTCGGGACCGCGGTGTCAACGTGCCGTTCTTCGGACACCCGGCCAGGACTCATACGATC
>DAOWGJ010000209.1 GCA_030637505.1 Holophagae bacterium | reverse complement strand
GGCACAGCACCTCGACGCCCTCGCGACGAAAACCGGTGAGAAGTGCGGGTTAGAGATGACGATGGTGGGCCAAGGCCCACCCTACATTCTCCATCTCTTCTCAGGCAAACCGATCCGCGAGACTTCTGGTGGGGCGGGGCACCGGAGAGATCGACAACAACCCGATACTGTTCATCACTCGTAGGGTGGGCCTTGGCCCACCATCGCGAGCACGTTTCGGGCCAGGCGTTCAGGAATGGACGTTGAACGTTGAATCGTTGATATTCGATGTTCATTCCTTCCCCTCCACCAGCAGATAGAGACACGGTACGACGAAGAGCGAGGCGACGGTCGAGGCCAGCAGCCCCCCAATCAGGGTCAGGGCCAGGGGCGCCCGCAAGGCCGCGGCCTCCCCGACGGTCACGGCCAACGGCGCCAGCGCGAGGACGGTTGTCGCCGTGGTCATGACTATCGGACGAAGCCGTTCCGATGCCGCCCGGGCCAGGGCCGCCTTCAATGCCATGCCGCCGCCGTGCAGCCGGCGGGCGGCGTCGACCAGGAGAATCGCGTCGTTGACCGCGATGCCTGCCAGGACAATCAGGCCCAGGATCGACATCACGCCCAGAGGACGGCCGACCGGTACCAGGACGGCGGCAACACCGACCAGAGAAAGGGGAACGGCCGACAACACGGTAATGGGATGGCGCAAACTCTCGAACGAGCCGGCCAACACCATCACCACCAGCAGGACTGCCAGAAGACCGGCCCACCGGAGTTCATCGAAGGTCCGAATTCGCTCCTGCTCCTCACCGACCAGCCGAACGCTCAGGCCGGGTCCGACATCGGCGGCGCCCAAGGCCTCGGCGGCGGCATCCCTGGCCTGTGGATAGGCCACCCCGTCGGCCGGACGGGCGGTGACGCGGGCTACCCGCCGCTGGTCCCTCCGGAAGATCTCCCTGGCGCCCTGCGTCAGCTCGAAGCGTGCCACCTCGCCCACAGTGACCCGTACGCCGGTGGGTGTCGTCAACGTAATACTTTCCAACTGTTCGAGGCGTACATCCGGCAGGAGGAGCCGCACGTCCCTTTCCTCATCACCCATGGTCATCACCGTCGCCCGTCGCCCGTCGAGAACCGCTTCCAAGACGGCCGCGACATCCTCCAATCGAACGCCCAGTCCGTCGGCCGTCGCCCTCTTCAGGACGACCCGCAACTCGGGCGGTCCACCCTCGAAGGACGACCGGACATTCCACAACTCAGGTCTGGCCTCGAGGGCCTTCCTGACGACCTCTGCCCCCTGCCTGAGATCACTGAGAGAGCGCCCGACGATCTCTGCCTGCAACGGGGCGCCGCCGGTGCCCAGAGCCCTGGCCAGGGCCGACGCGCCGACGTCCCAGTTGACCTGAACACCACGCAACTCGGCCACCGCCGGCGCCGCCCGGCGTATCACCTCCGCCGCCGACCGCCCGTCGGCGGCCAATCGTATCCTCAAGCGGGCGGTGTTCTCTTCCGCCTGTTCCTCACGAATGAACCGATCATCCTCAGGTGTCCGGCCCACCTCGGCCAGAACAGCTTCGACGTCATCCCCGGCCGCCTCCCTGACGATCGCCTCCACGGTCTCGGCCATCCGGGCCGAGCTTGACACCCGCTGACCAGGAAGCCCGACCAGCCGGAGACTGATCTGCTGCGGATCGGTCGGCGGTAGAAGCTCACTTCCCAAACTCGCCAGGCCGCCCAGTGCCAGGGTGACAGCCACCAGGGCCGCCATGACGACCAGCCCCGGCCTTTCGAGCAACCGGCCGACCAGGCGTTCGATGCGTCGGCGGCCGGGATCCAGCGCCTTGAATTGCCCGCGAGGCAGCAGCCATCCGGCCAGAGCGGGAATCAAGAAAACCGCAACGACCAGCGAGGCCAGAAGGGATGCGACCACCGTGAAAGCCAGCCCCGAGACCAACCGGGCGGCCAGACCGCGGACGAAGAGGATGGGCAGGAACACAACACAAGTCGTCAGGGTCGAGGCGGCGATGGCGCCGGCCACCCGTGCGGTACCCGAGGCCGCCGCAGTGGCGGCATCGTCCCCCTCGGCCCGTCTCCTGAAAATGCTTTCGACGACGACGATGGCGTTGTCCACCAGCATGCCGGCGCCGAGGGCCAAACCACCGAGAGTCATCAGGTTGAGGCTATGGCCGGCGAAGCTCATGAAGAGCACCGAAGCCAACAGGGACACCGGTACCGCCGTGGCGACGACCAGGGTCGGACCGGCCGAACGGAGGAAGATCACCAGCACAAGTACCGCCAGCACTATGCCGATCAGGGCCGCGCCCTTGACGTCCGCAATCGCTCCCTCAACCAGGGCGGCCTCGTCCCCCACCAGGCGAACCTCGATGCCCGGGAGGTCTGCACCGATATCGGCCAGGGCCTCCCGAACCGAGCGTGAAACCTTGACGGTGTTGGCGCCGGCCTCCTTGTAAATTTCCAGGCCCACGCCCTCCAACCCGTCAACGAGCACCAGGCTCTCGATTTCGGCATCGGCCAGGACGACCTCGGCCAGGTCGGCGACCCGCAGCGGAACCCGGCGACCCACAGCATCCCCGACGAAACGAACGACGACCCTGCCGACGTCGTCCGTACCGGTGAATCGCGCAAGGCCTCGTACCAGGTAGACCCGGTCCCCCTCCTCGAGCGTTCCGGCGTTGACGTCGAGATTGGCCGCCTGCAGCCTGCTCTCGACCTCTCGCAGCGTCACGCCGAACGCCTCGAGACGGTGGCGGTCAAGGCGGACCTGAACCTCGCGGTCTCTCCCGCCGATCACCCGTACTTGGGCCACGCCGTCCAGCTGTTCCAGCGTCGGAGCCAACTGCCGACGTGCCACTCTCTTGAGTTCGGCGAGATCCGGTTGACCCGAGGGCGCCACCAGGCCCAAGGCCAGAACCGGTAGCTGGCGAGGGTCGAAGCGTCGAACGACAAGCTCGTCGACTTCCGGGTCGGCCTCCACCGACCCCAGGACCTTCTGAACTTCGACGACCGCCAGATCCATGTTCGATCCCCACTCGAAGGTCACGCGGGTCACAAGTCGGCCGGCCCGAGCCACCTGCTCCACTGCCCGGATGCCCGTCACCGTGAACAGGCGTTGCTCCACCTGCTCGCCGAACAGGCGCTCCATCTCCAGCGGAGGCCGGTCCCCGGAACGAACAGACACCAGGACCGTCGGGCTCTGAAGATCCGGCAGAAGATCGATCGGCAGTTGCCGCCACGCCACCTGACCGATCAATACGACGGCAAGGGCGACCACCACCACCGCAACGGGCCGTCGGACCGCGAGCCGGGTCAGACCCTCCATCAGGCGTTCCCCCGACGATGAACACAGGAATGATGAGCAGTATCCAGCGGCCAGGGCCCAGGATGGTGGGCCAAGGCCCACCCTACATCGCTGGGTGAAAGCTGAGAGCTGAGAGCTGACAGCTGGTCGCTGCCCCCCTTCATTGCCCCCCCGTGACCCGCACCCGGGACCCGTCAGCCAGGGTCTCCAACCCCCGCACGACGACCCTTTCGCCCTGCTCGACGCCAGATCGCACCTCGACCGTTCGATCATCACCCAAACCCAACTCAACCTCCCGGCGCACGACCCTTTGACCCTGCAGGACAAAGACGACCCTCTTGCCCGCCCGATCGGCGACGGCGTCCCTGGGCACGACTGCGACATTCTCCCGGCGCTCGATCAAGACCTCCGCCTCGACGAACATCCCGGGCCTCAGCAGACCGCTTGAGTTGTCGACGCCGACCTCCGCCCGCAACGCACGGGTCAGCTCGTTGATCGAGGGCGCCAACCGGTCTACGCGGCCTTCAAACTCCCGGTCGCCGAAGGCATGGTGAAGCACTCTGACCGGAAGCCCTTCGCGGATCCGCGCCACATCCAGGCCGACGATGTCGATGTCGGCGACCAGGTCACCGGTCGGGGCGATCTGCGCGACGGCAAAGCCCGGGGCCACCAACTGACCGTCCGCCATCGGCCGTCCGCCGGCATCCCTGGCCAGGGTCAGGATGACACCGTCGATCGGTGTCACCAGACGATTACGGACTTCAACCAGGAGGCTCCGGTCATATTCCAGGCGGGCGTCTTCGAGCGTCGTCTCGGCCCGACGAATTTCGGTTTCGTTGATCAACCCCTGCTCGAAGAGCTCCCGTGTGGCCTCGAAATCACTCTGAGCGCTCTCGAACCGCCGCCGGGTCGCAGCTGTCCGTGCCGCAACCCGAACGTCTTCACCGGAAATCTCGGCCACAACCTGACCAGCCGTCACCCGGTCCCCCTCCGTCAGCCGGCGCCCACCTTTCCGGGCGAGGTTGAGAATGCCTCGACTCTCGACGGTCAGGCTGATGACCTCAGAAGCCCGGAGGGTCCCAGTGGCGCTGATCCGGTCTTCGACATCTCCGGCACCCACCTCGGCAACGGTGACGGGCACCCGGAATTCGACGGCCTCATCCGTGCGTCCGGGCCCGCAGCCCAGCAGCACCAGGCAGAGGCAGATCACCAACCCGGCGGCGCCGGGTCTCAAACGACGAGGGGGAGAGGGGGAGAACGTCCAATTCTGAACGCATGTTCCCAAACGCGCTTCCAGTGGTGAGACCGAGATCCAAGAGTGGTGATTCCTCATTGCCCAGCCTCCCCCGAGTTCCTCCCGATCGGCGTCCACCGTACCGCATCGGCGACGACGATCATGCCGGTGGTCTCGTCCGAGAACTCGACGGTCACCTCGCCATCCCTCAGATCAAAGCTGTCGACCAGGTTCCAGCCCCGGGGCGCCTCTTTGGCGTCAAAGTCTATTTCATGCCGTTCATCCCCTTGCACCACTGCAAGTTTCCAAACGCCCCAGTTCCGTGCCAGGCGGAATCGTTGCTTGTGAGGCAAGTGGATCTCCAAATCCCAGGTCCCGGGTTTGAAAACCATGCCCGAGAATTGTGCACGATTCTCGCCCTTGCCCTTACGCATCCAGGCCACGGTGTGGCGGTAGCGACCGTAGGCCGTGGCCGACGAAGCACGGGACCAGACTCGAGGCATGGGACCGAACTCTTCGACCGGGAGTCCCTGGTCGAACTCGGCGTCGTCCTGATCCTTGGCGCCAAGGCGCAGGCCAGAGCGCTCGCCGCCCGCAACGATTTCAAAACCGTCGTCGAGGTCATCGACGACAACGGCATCGCTGCCGGCGATCTCAAGCTCGATCACCGACACACCCTCGATGGGTTCGGCCTCAACGACGGCCGTCTCATCAACCTCGGGCAGCGGCACCCGGAAGCTGTTCCGATTGAGACTGAGGTAGGGGTTGACCCAGACCCCGGTCGGCGGACGGGTGAGGACCGTCGAAAAGCGAACGGCAGACTGCCCATCGATCCTCAAGGGATCGCTTTCTTCCCGTTCTTGTTCGTCATCGGCCCCGACGTAGTAGACAATGCGGAACAGACCCGGTGTCGCCTCGTCATTGCGCACTACCAGGTTCAGCTGGTATTGCGCGCCACCGTCCATACCATCGGGAAGGCGATAGGCTTCGGCCTCATGACCGATGAGACCCGGGAGGTTGGTCGTCGTCAGGAGATCCTCAATCATCCGGCCCAGGCCCGGATCCTGTTGCACGGCCGCAGCGACGACGTCGTCCAAATCAAAGGTGCCGCCCGCAAAGTCCCGGCGCAGAGATGCCAGCAGGGCTGCGCTGCCTTCGAAACCCAAATCGTCATATATCACCTGTGCCATGGTTCCGGACTTCAAAGACAGACCGTCGATTGCCTTTTGGGGGTCATCCCACGGGTCGATATCGACAGGCGAGGTATCCAGGACAGCTTTCCACACCTCCGGACGTGATGCGAAGACCTCTATCAACGAGTCCGCGAAGTGACCCCCGCCACCGCCGATCAGATGCCCCTGAATCGCCTGGCCGATCTTGGCGTTCATCTCCGGAGTGAAGAGGTGGGCCGAGAAATAGCCGCGCGTGTCGGACATCATCAGGGTTCCCAACTCGTCCAGACTCCAATCCAGGGCCTCCCGCCCCGGACCACGCGCCGAACACTGGGTCAGGCAGAACGATCTCGCAGCGCCGGTGAAGAGATTCCCGCCCGAAAAATCGTTGATGAAGAACTCCTCGAGCCGTTCCAGTTTGGCCTGCGGCAATCCTCCTTCATGGTCCTGCCAATCGGACTCGTCCCTGAAAGGCACGTCGAAGCGGGCAAGGGGAAAGCCCAATTCCCGCACCACCATCATGCCAGGCTGACTCAGTACCGATCCCAGACGCCAGCCGCCCCCGAAGCCCCGAAGAGCATTGGGCGCCTCAACAATCGTGAAGCCGTCGTAGGGATAGGCAAGACCAGCCTCGGCGAACTCCTGCAAACGGTCCACCACCCGCTCCCGGATCGCATCGCGCGCATCGGACAGACTCTCCACCGTTCTCAAGTGGCCCGGCGTCAGCAGCATCTCCAATTGCAGTCCTTCGACGTCGAGGGAAAAAGACTCGAAGACCGACGCGATGACCGCAGCCCCGTCGACCGGCGCGCCCGGACTGAACCTGAAGGTCGCCCTCCCGTCGGCCGAACCCTGATCATGCCGGGCCCCTGGGCCGGCCGCCAGCCACCCGTCGGGCACCGTGACCTCAAGGTCGACTTCGAAGAAGTCCGGACCCTGGTCCGTCCCTCCCTTCGACTCCACCGCCGACCCCGCCAGGGGCAGCCAGGCAATTGCCGGCATCAAGGCGACGAAACGGCGATCGTTCAGACCACGTTCGTAGCCCAGGATGTAAAGCTGTGATTCCATCGCCGGCAAACGCTCGGGCGTGCGAACGCCGTCGAGATAACCGAAGCGGATGTCGGGTTTGCCTGAGTATCTCAAGCTCACCCGCCGAAGGATCCCGGGCTCCACCCTCAGCTCCAACTCCAGCAAGCCATCTGAGTGCTCAAAGGCGATGTCCGACCCGTCAGCCGTGACCTCGTGCACCTCCAGCCCCGGATTGAGGGTCAGGAGCACCTGATCGAGGGCCGCCACGCCGGGCGCAGAGATGACTATCTCAGCCTCGACACTGATCACCTTCCCCGGGTCGATATCCGTCGCAGCTTCGATTCGGATGATGTCCGGGCGCACCTCGGAAGCTCGGGCCTCGTGGGCAGCCAACCAGGTGTCCAGCTGCCGAAGGTTGGAGGCCCTGAGGCCCGCCCCGGCGCCCAACAACGCCAACGCTGCGACCATCAATCCCGCCCCGAGTGCTGCTCGAACACGGCGGGAACCACCATCCAGCCGGGGGTGCACGGCCACAGCCAGTGCCAGAAGCCCGAAAGCCGCCAGCAGGAAGCCCAGCCGCTGCAAGAAACCGACTAGATCGACCATGGCCGGGAGGATGTCCGACGGGAACACCACCGAGTACATGCCGCTGACGTCAAGGAAAACCGACGCAATCGGACTTACCTTGAACGAGGCCCAAATAATGCCTACCAGGAGTCCGATCGTGACCACCGCAGCAATGAGGCGGTTACGGACCAAAAGTGTTACCAGATATGTCAGGGCCAGACCGAAGGCCATGGCCGGCAGGCACATAAAGAGGGTGAACATCACGATGGAGGTCGGCTGAAGCGGCTCCCCGATAGGCGCACCCAGCGCGGGGAGGGCGAAGCCCAGCAACTGCATCAAGGCCACCATCAACCACGCAGGGACCCAGGCGGCCAACAACTGCGCCGTGAACCGCCCCACAAGCAACTCGGGCGTCGTCATCGGGCGGGCGTCAAGGACCTCAACCATGCGCTCCCGAACATCCCTGGCCCGCACGTCAAAGGCCATGAACACCAGGCCAAAGAGAAAGAAACCGACGTAGTAGAGCCCCATCGAACCAATCAGAAACCGCGGACCGATAATGGCCGCGGTGGCCGAATACGAGGAGAAAAAGGCATGTAAAGTGCAATAGTAGAGGTAGATCACCAGACCCGACAGGAGAGCCAGGCCCAAGAAAATCCAATACCGGACCAGGCGGCGCGTCAGACGCAGTTCCGCCCGCATGATCGAAAGGACGACATCTTTACGCATGGGTCGTTTCCTCCTCCAGGACGACGTCCCGTCCTCGGCCGACCATGAATGCCAGGTACGCTTCTTCCAAGGTCGGATCGGCCACGGGCGTCGATTCGGGAGCGGTGCGATCAGGCTTGAGCACGCCGCGGATGTGCACCCGCCCCCCGTGGGCCGAGCGCGCGACCACCTCGATCCGCTCCAGGACGGCGCCTTCGCCCGCCTGGTCCACCTCAACCTCGACGACCTTGCCCCGGGATCGCTGTAACAACTCTGACGGCGACCCTCTGAAGACCACCACACCTCTGTCGATCAGGGCCAGGTCCTCACAGCCCGATCCCAAAT
>DAOWGJ010000411.1 GCA_030637505.1 Holophagae bacterium | reverse complement strand
GGAGCAGGCGTCAAAGCCGAGCAAGCGAAGATCGCGGCCCAGTTGGTCAAGTCCGTGATCGATCACGAAGCGAACACGGCGCAGAGGTCTGGGCCGCAGTCGTGACACAGAAGCGATGTCAAAGGACTCGAACACCGGGTACACAGCGATCCGGTCCCCATCGGAAACACAAAAGGCAGGGTCCACCGATTCCCCGTTGACCAACACCAGGTCCACCTCGCCGAACGGCACACCGAGGGCCTTGATCAACTCCTCGACCGAGGAGCGCCGACGGTACGTGTGGACGAAGTCGCACTTGCGCCTGCCCTCGGGCAGGTAATCGTTGAGTTCTTCGTACAGCCGGAACACCACACTGAGCATCGATCAATCGTATCAGGGGCAAGCGGTCCGGCCGGAAACCCGCCTCGAAACGAAAAATGCGAGGAGGCAAGCACACCGGGATGCAGGGTAGAATCAAGGAGGAGATGACCCATGCGGACTCGCGATACCAAGGTTGAGGTGTTTTTGTCGTTCGAGGATGAGAACGCCGCGGAACACCGTCGTTTGGCGGCGATGAGCACCGAGGAGCGCTGCCGGGAAATGGCGGTCCTTCAGGAACGGATGTGGGGCCCGGAGTGGACCACCAAACCCATTGAGAAGGTTGCTTCCTGGGAAGACGTGAGCTGGTAGGCGATGCACTTCACCCAGGACATGAGGGAGTTGATCGAAGCCTTCGAAGGGGGTCTCGAACGCCACGATTTTCAATAATGTTGAGCGGGTTGAATTTGGTGGGGTGTTGCTCAACATTATCGCGTACGATGACCTGCTGGCGGTCAAACGACATTCCGAGAGGCCTCGAGATCTCGCCGATGCCTATGAGCTGGAAAAGTCTCAGCGGGACCGCAGGTAAAACGGGGTGGCTCTAACCCGATCAGGAGCCGAGGAAAACAGAGGAAAAAACAAAACGGCCGGCGTTTTGACGACCATGTCATTGAAAACGCGAGGAAGATGCCGGTTGCGGTTGTCGAGGCATGTTGGATCCCTGTTGCACCACACTTCGGGGTAACGCCTGTCGGACACCTGTGGGACGCCCTCGACGTTCTCGGCAGGCGAGCCGAAACCCCCAAAAACAAGCAAATCTTGACCCTTCCAATTTTTCCGAAATTGGTTGAGCAGAAAAAGCTCGAGGCAGTGCCACCTCCTGGTTTCACACCTGTTCTTTGAAACGTAACGAGGTCCAAAGCCCACCTCAAATGTCCAGGGGTCGCCTTAGTGCAGTGAAACGCCTCGCATCACAATTCTGTGTTTATTGAAAGAAAGGTCTTCAGAACATCCAGGTCGCCTGCCAGCAGCCGCCCCAAGAAGCCGTACCGCTCATGAAGGTCCCGTTGCTGTCCAGCGTGCCGATATAGAAGCCATCACAAGAAGAAAATGAAAACTCAACTGTGGTTTCATTCTGACTCCATGAATCCTCAAATCCTGAACACCGCTCCGGGGACAAAAACGAACCATCAGCGTAGAAGATGAGACTGTATGGGACGAAAGACCCGCTGCATTGGGAATCGATCAACCATTGCCAAGTTCCTGGCACCAAAGGGAAAGACTCAGAGCCGGTATCCCCCCACGCGGATGTATCACCCGATTCGAAGCCGTCGATGAAGAGCATGGGGCCCAATGCTGTGGTCTCAGTGTAGCGATCGTTGTCCGGGTTGGTATCAAAACCTCCACCAATCCAAAACGAATCCCAGATCCAGGCCTTAGTCTGCCTCAATTCGGGTTCCTCGTGCCGAACACCCATGAAGACCGAGACATCACCCTCGTCCATGGCCCCCCTGAGGGCTGCGCCGTCGTTGTATGAGATGAAGGCCGCCGGGATCGTGATGGTCAGGCTGTGGCAAATGGCATCGGAGCAACCCATTTGCATAACGGAGTCGTCGGTCGGGGTAGAGCCGCCGTACCCCTCGGTGTTTGCGATCAGGACGCCGGAGGCGCCCGCTTGGGTGGCGTTGTGGGCCTTGGTGCTGAAGTTGCAAACGCCGCGGTCGATCAGGGCGATGTGACCGGCGGGGAAAACTACCAGAGGCTCACAACCGTTGCTCTGTGTGTCAAAGACCGGGGCGCCGGTGGCCGTGTGCCAGGTCAGGGGTGGGCCCATGCAGGGAACACCGAGGTCAGGATCTCCGTCACCGCAGGTGCCGAAGAGGTCGTTACACCCACCGATTCCGTGATTGAGGACGACCTGCTCCCCGTCAGCTCTGGTGTATGCAACGCCGGCAACCCCACCGCTCCGGGGCAGGGTGACGTCGAAATAGAAAACACCGGACGAGCCGGCGGGCAGCCTCAGTTGCTGCAACTGAATCATCAGGCCGGCACATCCGTTGTTGAGGCTGTCGCCTACAAGAATCCTGGAAACACCGTCGTCCCAGATGTTGTCGTCAACCATGAACTGGGCAGTTTCCAAGAACATATCGACAATGGCGGTACGACCGTCTTCATCGGCTTGGAGGTACTCTTGGAAGGGTACAGGAACGCCCATCGGCAGGGTAATGTCAAGGATGACCGGTAACGTTGAGTCGTCTGGCCCAGCATTGGCGACTTCAACCTCGAAGTTGACAGATGAGTTCGGCTCTACCGGGTCCTCTGAGTCTGTGATAACGACGAAAAAGTCAGCCTCCTGAGCAACGGTCGTGCCCGCAAATGCGAGCCCGCAGATCATCGCCAAACAGAAAATGTTCTGACCCTTAAACATATGACCCCCGAAAATTGCGGATCAACGAAATGTTCTCGGTCTTGAGAACGCCCAATATGGAGTCTATCATCACGTCGTGGCGGGGCAGGTGGTTGAATGAGACGGATGTTGGATGAATCGGGCACACCGGTCACGGAGATTTTCTGGAGAATGGGCATGAGTCAACAAATGCTGAGCACCTGGAGGCAGGAGGTTGCCGAGCTGGGCATGTCTGAGAGGAAGAAGAAGGGTAAAGGCCAAGCACCCGGCTTCATTTTTCAAACGGACCAGTAGCGGACCAGTAAAATTTGAGCCGGAAATCCTGTTGAACTTCCGACTCGTAAACCCTTTCGGGTGAGTGATATATGGCGCGCCGGACAGGACTCGAACCTGTAACCTCCTGATCCGTAGTCAGGTGCTCTATCCAATTGAGCCACCGGCGCAACTCAAGGCCGGGGAGTATGCCACAGGCGCTTTCGGCGCGCAAGCTTCCCCAAAAGATGTCCCAGACTTTGCACGGGCGGGCACGGGGACCCGCCCCTACAAAACCGTTTGCTTCTCGGTTGCTCCCAGGGTTGGCACGGGGGCTGCCCCTACAAACCGATTCGCCGTTGCCCTGTCCTCTGTAAAACATTACCTTCCCTCTTTCCCCCTGTGTTTCCTTTGCGCTCTGGTTGTCTTTGCGAGAGAATTGTTTTTTCCTCCGGTCCTCTCTTGCGTCCGCCCTGATCTCGTTGTACCGTGCGCCCGACTGCGGTCAGTCTCTCGGCCGCGGTTCCACTACAACTCGGAGGTCGATATGTCGAACGCCCAAGATTTCATCGCGCTCGAAGAGCAATACGGAGCCCACAACTACCACCCCTTGGATGTTGTGATTACTCGCGCCGAAGGCGCCTGGGTCTGGGATGTCGACGGCAAGAAGTATATGGATTTCCTTGCGGCGTATTCGGCTGTCAATCAGGGCCACTGCCACCCCCGCCTGGTCAAGGTGATGGAGGCGCAGATGCGCCGCGTGGCCTTGACTTCCAGGGCCTTCCGCAACGACCAGCTGGGCCCCTTCTGCAAGGAGATCTGTGAGCTGACCGGCTTTGACCGGGTGTTGCCGATGAATACGGGCGCCGAAGCGGTGGAAACCGCCATCAAGGCCGCCCGCAAGTGGGGTTACACGGTCAAGGGCATCCCTGAGGACCAGGCGGAGATTCTGGTCTTTGCCGGCAATTTTCACGGTCGCACGACGACGATTGTCGGCTTCTCTTCCGATGAGGAATACCGCTTCGGCTTCGGCCCCTTCACCCCCGGCTTCAAGATTCTGCCCTACGGCGACATCGAAGCGGTCAAGGCGGCGATGAACCCCAACGTATGTGCAGTCATGATCGAGCCGATCCAGGGTGAGGCCGGAATCGTCGCCCCCCCGGAGGGTTTCCTCAAGGAACTGCGCAACCTGACGACCGACAACAACTGTCTGCTCGTCTGCGACGAAATCCAGAGCGGTCTGGGCCGCACGGGTAAACTCTTCGCCTACGAGCACGAAGACATTTGGCCGGACATCGTCATCATCGGCAAGGCTCTGTCCGGCGGCATGTATCCGGTGTCCGCGATTCTGGCCGACAACGAAGTCATGAGCGTCTTCAAGCCCGGCGAACATGGGTCAACCTATGGCGGCAACCCGCTGGGCGCCGCAGTCGCGCGCGAAGCGCTGAAGATCCTGGTTGAGGAGAACATGATCCAGCGGTCCGCCGAGTTGGGCGCCTACTTTATGGAGAAGATCCGAGCGATCGAGTCAGACCATATCGAACTGGTCCGCGGCAAGGGTCTGTGGATCGGCATCGTGCTCAAGACTTCTGCCGGCGGTGCACGCCGCTTCTGCGAAGCCCTGCAAGAAAACGGCATGCTGTGCAAGGAAACCCACGAGACCGTCATCCGGGTTGCACCGCCCTTGTCCGTCACCCGTGACGACATCGACTGGGCGGTGGAGCGGCTCGACAAGGTTCTCACAACGCTCTAGACCGATCCTTCAAACCAAAGAAATCCGTGCGGATCCCTGCACGGATTTTTTTGTCTGGGCTATGCTTCCGGGGTGGTGAAGAAGGGTTCCCTGACCGTCCGGCATCTGGCCGTCACGGTTTTGGTCGTCCTGCTGGTCAATACCCAGCTGACGTGGTGGATCATTTTCGTCCTGCGCGAAAACAGGGTCCGCCTGGGGCTGGAAAGGGAAGCCGTCCAGGCCCAGTGCCGGATGGAGGCCGATCGAGTCGCAGGCGACCTGGCCGAGGCCCATCGGATACTGGACGCGGCAGTTGCCGGGGGCTACCACCGGAACGCACAGCCGCCCGCACCCTTTTCGACCTGGCAAGCGGAACCATCGATCGAAAATTGCGGGGCATCGACACTGGAGGACGGTATCCTCGTGCTCTCGTCTCCGGCGCCCGAGGCCGGTCGATGTGTGCTGGCCCAGACGACTGATGACTGGACAGATCTCCTGCTCCAACTGCACGATGATTTGGAATTGAGCGCCGCCCCACAGTTGGGGGACGAGACCCAACGACCTGCGATCGCACTGGGACCACCCTTCAAGGCCTGGGCAATCTCTCCCACGGTAGAGGTCTGGAATGCCATCCTCGATGGCTACCGCGGACGCATCCTGATGATGGTCTCAGAGGGCACCTTCTTCGCGATCATGCTTTTCGTTCTGGTCGCCCTTTTGTGGCGGACTCTCCGTCGGGAAGTAGCCCTGGAGCACCAGCACCGCAACTTCCTTTCGGCCGTGACCCACGAACTCAAGTCCCCGCTCGCCTCCATGCGCCTGTCCCTGGAAACCGTCCTCCGAGGCCGTTCCGACCCCGGCGCCAGCTTGCGATTCTTGGAAAACGCCCTCCAGGATACCGAGCGGCTGCAGAGCCTGGTGGAAAAGGTCTTGGAGGTCACACGCTATGCTCGTGAGGGCAGCAGCCTCAACCTGAGAGAGTCCTGCCTGAGCGAGATCGTCGAGGGTGCGATTGACCGCTTCTCCCGCAGAACAACGGCAACGGGGGCCAACCTGAACTCGGAGATCGAAAGCGGCATCTGGTCCGAGATCGACGAGGAGGCGATCGCCATCGTCATCTCCAATCTGTTGGAAAACGCCCTCAAATACGGAGGCACCATTCCCCGGATCGACGTCAGTCTCAATCGCGAGGGCGGCAGCGCAATGCTGGAGGTCAGCGACAATGGGAACGGCATCACGCCGGACGACATCCCGCGGGTGTACGAGAGGTTCTGGCGGGCCGGTGACGAAATGACCCGGACGACTCAGGGCACCGGGCTGGGGCTGTTTCTGGTCCAGCAGATCGTCAAGGGACATGGCGGAGAGGTCACGGTCACCCAAACCGGTCACGAAGGCACGACCTTCCGCGTTATCCTTCCTGGGGCAGCAACTGTTGAGGAGGCATGATGAAGAATCACATTCTGATCGTCGAAGATGAAGAACACCTGGCCGAGGCGTTGGCACACAATCTGGAGTTCGAGGGCTACGCGACCACGACGGCATTCGATGGAGAGCAGGGCCTCCGGCTCGCGCAATCGATTCACTTCGACCTGATCATCCTGGACATCATGATGCCCAAGCTGGACGGCCTCGAAGTCTGCCGGCGAATCCGGGCCACCGGGTCCCGGGTGCCTATTCTGTTCTTGACCGCCAAGGATTCCGACGCCGACAGGCTGTTGGGACTGAAACTGGGGGCCGACGACTACATGGCCAAGCCTTTCCTCCTCGAGGAACTGATCCTCCGCATCCGGGGCATCTTCCGGCGCCAAGAGTGGTACCGCTCGAAGCCCGAAGAACAAGAGACATTCCGATTCGGTTCCAACGAAGTCAACTTCCTGACCTACGAGGCGACGACCAAGGGCAAAACGATCCCCCTGACCGAAAAGGAGTGCATGCTGATCAAACTTCTGGCCGAGCGGAAGAACCAGGTGGTGTCCCGCGAAGAGATCCTGGAACGGGTCTGGGGATATCGATTCTCGACATCGTCCAGGACCATCGACAACTTCATCGTGCGGCTTCGCAAGTACTTCGAGGATGACCCGAAGAACCCTCGATTCATCCACTCGGTGCGCGGGGTCGGATATCGGTTCACGGCCGATTCGTGATCGTTCAGCTACTCCAGGCGCTCTTTGTCCTCGTCCTCCTGGGCAACATGCTCGCCTTTGCCGGGGTCGATCCAATCTCCCGGTTTGTCACCGCCGGCATCGCGTTGTTCTTTGCCCTTCAGCTTCGCCGCCTCCCCGCCCTTCCCCGATTTCACCGGACAGCCCTGTGGGGCCTCGCGGCGCTGGTATTCCTGCAGCTCGTGCCCCTGCCCCACGTCGTCCGGGCCCTGATCCAGCCGGGCTTTGCAGAAGTCTCGGCGGCAGGGTGGGCGCCGCTGTCCCTGGCGCCGTGGGCCACCGTTCATATGACTGCCTCGCTGGTGGTCGCAGCCCTGATCGCCTGCCAGGCGGCTCGGATGGCTCAGACCAGAAGCGGCCTTCCGGTCCTCCTGGTGACGATCGCCGCAACCGGGGTTCTGGCCGCCATGCTTGGGCTAGTGGCCGAAAGCACCGATCCGTCCAAGGTCCTGTTTTTCCGCGACAACGTATTCGGCGGAGGGGTCTATGGGCCTTTCGTCAACCGAAACCACTTCGCTCAGGCGATGGAGTTGACGATCCCGGCGGCGATCGCTCTTCTGGCGGTCGCCATTCGCCGGCTCCCCGAACGAGGTCTCGTTCGCCAGAAGGCAGTCGTTTCGGCCCTGGCGTCGGGCATCGCCATCGCGGTCTGCCTGGCGACCCTACTCCGATCGTCCTCGCGAGGCGGCATTCTGTTCATGGCCCTGGCGCTGGTAATGACGGTGCCGTGGTGGCAGCGGCTGAAACATCGCAGCCGGAGGTGGCCGGCACTGGTGATGGCGGCACTGCTTGTCGTCATCATCGGCTCCTTGTCATGGACCCGGATCCCGGACATCCAAGAACGCGTAGCCGATCTGGTTGCCGTTGAAGGCCTTGAGGGCAACACCCGAATCGACTTGTGGCGAGGCACGGTGGCGTCCTGGAAACGCTCCCCAATCCTGGGTTCGGGCTTGGGAACCTACCGCTACGTCATCGGGATGGACAAGCCCGCCTCGGGAGCGGCCGCCCTGGAACAGGCCCACAACGACTGGCTGGAATGGGGCGCCACAAGCGGCCTCGTCGGAATGGTGCTTCTGGGCGCCCTGGTCTTCGGCCTCGGGCAAATCCTGATGCCCGGGCGGGTTCGGAACCTACGCGCTGAACTTCGGTATGCTCTGGCCGGAGCCACACTGGCGCTTGTCGCCACGATGATGCACGAAATGATCGGATTCGGTCTTCAAACGCCGGTCAACCGTTACTTGCTGGCAGCCTGGGTCGGATTGGTCCTCGGGTTGTGGGAACGGTCATCAGGCCGGAAACGCCGGACCACGGAGGCGCCAACATGAGTGCTCGTTCGTCCGACTCGTCCCTATCCTCCGTTCAACTGCAAAATCACCTCAAGGCTATGCGGCGGACAGTTTCTGCCTTCGGAGTGATGGTGATCGGCCTTGCGGTTTCCACCTTTTTCCTTCCTCGGTTAGGCAACGAGCTGGTCAGCCCAATGGGCGCCACGCTGATCGGAGCCGCCGCGGCCCTGTGGATCGGCTTCAGCGCCAACCGAGACGCCAGGGCCCGAATGGACCGGATCAAACGGGCGTTTGCCGTGCACGGCGAGATCAACCGCCTGCTCCAAGACCACCACCGCGCCTACCTGATCGTCCTATTCAGGCTCCTGGCAGTCGCTGGTTGCGGCATCGTTGTGGCCGTGTGGGGTGCGGGACCCGGGCTCGGTCTGGCCTTTTTCATCCTGGCAGGTATCTTGATGTTGACGTCCTGGCCGACGGACCACAAGACACGGTTGCTGGTCAAAAGGGCTGAGGCGCTGCGGCCGGATGAAGACTCCGATGAAACCTTTGGTCCACAGTGACCGTAATCAACCATGAGAACCCGCTGGGTTCTCTGTTATCCGTTCGCGAGCGGGAGGCTTCATGACCTGGAAGACCATACTTTTGCT
The DNA here is from genome assembly GCA_030637505.1 of Holophagae bacterium. Taxonomy (GTDB): domain Bacteria; phylum Acidobacteriota; class Thermoanaerobaculia; order Thermoanaerobaculales; family Sulfomarinibacteraceae; genus DAOWGJ01. Next base: position 1,285 of record DAOWGJ010000411.1, on the reverse strand, counting down.
GATCGCCCTGGCAGCCATCGTTGCAGGGGCCGGCATCCTTATCCTGCCACCGAATTCAGAGTGGACAACCGACTCCGAGGAGGCGTTGGCCGAGTTTGAAGCATCGATGGAAGCCAGCCAAAAACTCTACCACCAGGATGCAAGATCCCACCTCGAACGGGCGCTGGAACTCGACCCGGACTTCATCGTCGCCAAGGTTCGCATGGCCGATTTCTGTCACTACGAGGACGAGGAACGCGCGACTCAACTGATGACGGAAGCCCGCGCCGCCGATCTCAGCCGGCTGACGCCCCGTGAGCAGTTCATGGTCCAGCGAGCCGATTTCCTGTCCGATCTCAAATTTGACGAAGCCACGACCCAAATGAATACCTATCTTGAACGGTATCCGGACGACCCCTACGTGTTGCACATCAAGGCACTCGGGACCTGGCAACGCGGTGAACTCCTTGAGGCCGAACGTCTCAACAAGCGACTGCTCGAAATCAGCCCCAACTGGGTCATTGCATACAACCAGTTGGGCTATATCACCATGATGCAAGGGCGTTTCGCCGAGGCCGAGGAATATTTCACCTCCTACCGCTTTATCGCCCCGGATCAGGCCAACCCCCACGATTCCCTGGGGGAGTTGTTCATCGTGCTCGGCCGTTACGACGAGGCCAGGGACAGTTTCGAACAGGCGCTGGTCAACAAGCCGGATTTCGTCGCTGCCTTCGAGCACCTTGCAATGGTCGATGCGCTGAAGGAGGACTGGAACGGAGCCGCGCTGGAAATTGAGCGCGCCATCCAAACGAAGGGAATGTCTGATGAGATGGCAATTCGTTTCCGGTGTGCCATCGATTTTTGGCACCTGGCGACAGACCGCGAGTGGGCCGAGATCCTCAGACTTGCCGAGGGCGATTGCCCCCCGGAGAAGCTCTCCGATCCCGGCGTCACGATCCACGTCCACCACGCGGCCTGCCGCCTGGAAAAATGGGACACCGCTCTGAAAATCGAGGCCAAGGTCTATGAGCTGATCGAGAAGAAAGGCCCCGAGAAGGAATCAACTTTCAGGGAACTGCTCCGACCGTTGGCACACCACATGACCGGCGTTCGCCTGTCCCTTCAGGATGACTTCGAAGGTGGGATCAGGGAGCTGAAACTGGCCGACGAGCAGCTGACTTACATCAACGCCGGTATCGGCCTGTTCAAGCTCTCGAACCAACTCGCCCTGGCCACTGTCCTGCGAAAAGCGGGTCATGAAGCTCAAAGCCACGCTCTGATCGACAAGGTCAGGGCCATCAACCTG
>DAOWGJ010000084.1 GCA_030637505.1 Holophagae bacterium | reverse complement strand
GCCATGGTCTCCGGGAAGATCGAGGGGTCAATGACAGCGTGGGAATAGAGTGCGACGAGCATGGTCGATGCAGCCGCAAGGCCGCCGGCCCTCGCGAATAGGCCAACCAGCAGGAGGATACCGGCTGCAATCTCAACGACGGGGGCGACGATCAGATTGACGTCCAGCATTGGGATGCCCGCACCGTCAAGGATCAGTCGGAAGCTCCCGGGATCAACCAGGTGGCCGATGCCGATCGCGATCAAGGGCAGGGCTGCGGTCAGGCGGGGTGCGATCGTTAATTTTGAATCGTCGGTTTTTCGCAGGCAGTTGATGAGTTCGTTCATTGTGTGCTCCAGTGTCCTTCGTAGTCTATCAGTCGGCCGCCGGTTGATGTGCAGGGCGTTGGACTCGGGTTACACAACCCGGTGAAGTCTGAGATTCGCTGCCGTTCCGGTAGGGTGGGCCTTGGCCCACCTATTTGAGCCTCTGGATCGAGCGATGGTGGGCCAAGGCCCACCCTACCTGGTTTGTCGGCCAGAGTTCCCTCTCATATCGCTTCCGTCAGCGCCTGTCGATCCGTCCAGGTCGGTTCCCGCTGTACAATCGACCGGTGAAGAATCTTGATCAGGATGCCGAAAAGCGGTTGGAGACAGTCGCGGCGATCGTCGTTCCCGGTTTTTCCGACATGGGCCAGGCGAGCCGCGAACGATTCCTCGAGATCATCGATGACGCATTGGGTGAGCGTCCCGAAAGCATGCGGCGGCAGCTTGCGTTTTTTCTCAAAGTCCTCGATTTCGCTCCCTATTTCCGGTGGGGTCGGCCATTGGGCCGGCTCGATACCGCCCGCGCCGAGCGAGCCCTCCTTTGGTTTCAGGAGGCTCCGATCGCCAAGCTCCGGCAAGGTTTCTGGGGTCTGAAGACTCTGGTGTTCATGGGCTATTACGGCCGGAACGAGGTGTGGCCGGAAGTAGGGTACGAGCCAGATTTCGACGGAGTCGGAGGCCTCGATGTTTGAGAAGACTTTCGACATCGTCATCATCGGCTCGGGGGCCGGCGGAGGCGCCGTAGCCAAGGAACTGGCGCCTCTCTGCGGCGACGGCATTCGAGTGGCCGTGTTGGAGTGGGGTCCGAAGCTCCGAGACGACGAGTTCACCGGCAACGAGGTCGACATGGCCCGAAAGCTTTTTGTCGACAGTGGGGGGATGTTGACCAAGGACGGCAGCATGACACTGGCGATGGGCAAGGGATATGGCGGTTCGACCGTCAGCTATACCGGCACCTCTTTGACCGTACCGAAAGAGGTCGTCGACCGTTGGGCTGTTCCAGGACTGAGTCACGGTGATATCGCCTCTCGTGCAGAGAAGTACCTGGAAGAAAACAACGTTCATTTACAGCCGGAAGAGTTGCTCAATGACAACAACCGCTTATTCCAGCAGGGATGCCGAACTCTCGGGTACAAGGTCGAACAGTTTCCTCTCAATCTCAAGGGATGCAAGGGTGCCGGCCTGTGCAATCTTGGGTGTCCCAACCAGGCCAAACAGGGCACGCATCTCGTGCAGCTGCCGGAGGCGGAAATGGCGGGCGTCGAGGTCATCACCAACTGCCGAGTGGAACACCTCGGCATCGAGGAGCTCGAGGCGGTGGTGGAAAATGCACCCTTCGGAGACCCGTCGAGTTGGGCAGAGGGTCGGTATCGCATCAGCGCCAAGATCATCGTCGTCTGTGCGGGGGCCGTGCATTCGTCGGCGCTGCTCCTGAATTCTGGATTCGGTGACCGGTTGCCGGCCCTGGGTCGGTATCTGACCCTCCACCCGGCCCTGATACTGGTTGGCGAACACCCCCGGACGATCTCCAATTTCCGCGGTCACCCCAAGAGCTTTTTCTGTGATCAATTCTGGCGATCCGACGGTTTCTTGTTGGAGAGCTGCATGTACTACCCCTTCATCACGGCCAAGAATCTGATCGGGTTCGGCCCCGAACACGCGCAGTTGATGCGGGCCTTTCCGAGGCTCCAGATGATTTTGGTCCTGGCCGTCGACAAAGCCGAGGCGGACAATCGTGTCGAGATCGACGATTGTGGACTGCCCGTCGTCGACTACACGCTTTCAGAAGCAACGCTGGACTCGTTACACACGTCGATGAAGGCCGCCACCCGAATTTTCTTTGCCGCCGGTGCCGCCAGGGTTCATGCTCCGGCCGGGAAGAGGTTTTTCATCGAGGCTGCAGAGGCCGATGATATCGAACGATTGATTTCACGTAACAAGGTTTTGCCTGGGAGGATTTCCATTACCAGCGCGCACCTGATGGGAGGATGCAGAATGGGCGAGAACCCTGGAACGTCAGTCACCGATTCGTGGGGCCGTGTGCACGATCACCCCGGCCTCTTCGTCGCCGATTCAGCCTTGTTGCCGCGAGCGAACGAGATCAATCCCTATCTGACGATCATGGCTCTTGCGGACAGGGTTGCCGAGCGGATCCGCCTGGATGCCGGGGAGCTT
>DAOWGJ010000067.1 GCA_030637505.1 Holophagae bacterium | reverse complement strand
GTCCGGGCGCCTCAATCGTCTTGCGGCCGCACTGGAGGAGCACCCGGATGCCACCATCGCCTGCTCAACCCTGCGCATCATCGACAACCAGGGTCGCCAGATCGGCATCAAGAATGCCTGGCGGGATCTGGAACCCTGGCCCGTGCCCCATCCACCGCCACACCTCACGGATCTCGAAGACCCTGCCCTTGCCCTGCTGCAGTCCAACTGGGCAGCCACGACCTCCAATATGGCCTTTCGCCGTCGCCTGGTTATCGAGCACAGCCTTGGGTTCAACGCCCTCCGCTACACCCACGACTGGGATTTTCTGCTGACTGCATCAGCCGCCGGTCAGATCGTCCTGGTCGAAGAGCCCCTGGTGCGCTACCGGGTCCACAGCAGAAACACCATTCGGGAGGGTGACGACCAGGCCCGGGCCTTGATGCACTTCGAGATCCTCTGGACTGTCGCCCGTCATGCAGCGCCCACGATTGCCCGGGCCGTCACCAGAGGTTTCGAACCGGATCAGCTCAGGGAACGCCTGATGAGGTCCCTACCCTCGTTCGGTCGTGAAGACCTCCTGTACCAACTCCTCACGCTGCGCGGGACCGGCGAAAATCCCCCGCCCACCTACGACGCCCTGCTGCACTCCGATCACCCATTTCGACGGGCAGCGCTCCTGGCGCTGGAGGGATCGCACTGAACTGGGTGCCGCCTGCTGAAGCCTGTGACCACCGACAACATCAAGGACCAAGAGCGCCCCTTCCGGACGGGGCGTGCCTGGTGCGGCTTTCTTCACCGGGCAGAACTCCCGGGTGGTACGTGGTTTTGAAGAAGGCCGACACCTGGCAACCCACGGCGATACCCTCGGCAACCGAGTAATGGCCAAAGTCGTAGGCCGCCGAGGTCATTTTTCGGAGGGGCGATTCCCTCCCTATTCCTGTAATGAAGCCCCTCCGGGAAATGGACCGAGCGGGGGCGCTCCGCAGACGATTGACGTCTCGACTTTCTCAAGGCGCCCCCGAAGGCCGGGGCTGGAGAACAGTGCCGTCTCAAAACCTCTGTAATTCGTATCCGGCATGGCTCGAGAACGGGCCCTGAAGGACCCGACTACAATCTGCTTTCATTTGTTTCCTTATGTAGGCGCATGCTTTAGCTTGCGCGACCACGACCATCCACATTTCGAAAACGCCTCATCTCAGATGGTCCCAAGGTTTAATAATGGTCTTTTGAGACAGCCTGGTCCGGGACCGCGACCGGGCTCAGCACCAGTGAACTGAGACTGCGGCCGGGGACCGGGACCTCAAACCGCTTCGGGTACGGCGACGACCCAGGCGTGGATCTGCCCTGGCTGCCGGCCCCGTTTCGAAGCCAATACGTCCCTCATCCTCGCTTACAAGAGCCCCCGCTCCCTCATCCAGGCGTCGTTGAAGATCGTGCTCAAGTAGCGGGTCCCAGAGTCCGGAAACAGCGTGACGATCCGGCCAGGGCCGTCCAGCGTCTTTGCAACCTGACGGACACCCCACAGCGCAGCCCCGGATGAACCTCCGGCCAGAATGGCCTCTTGCCGAGCCAGTTCCCGGGTGGCGAGAAAAGCCTCCCGGTCCGACACGCGGAGCATGTCGTCCAGCAGGTCGAACTCAGGGCAACCGATGATCTCCTCGTCGCCCAGACCTTCGATCAGGTAGGAGCCCGGCTCGATCAGGCGTCGGTCGTGGAACCAGTCGAAAAAGACTGACCCCTCCGGATCGACTGCCACGACCTTGATCGAGGAATCCCGTTCCTTGAGGTAACGCGCCACCCCGCAGATCGTTCCTCCGGTCCCGATGCCGGCCACCAATACGTCGATCCGGCCGTCCATTTGCTCCCAGATTTCGGGTCCGGTGGTCCGGTAGTGGGCCTGGTTGTTGACGCGGTTGTTGTGCTGGTCCGGGAACCACCAGTCCGGGTGCTCGGCTGCAAGTCGGCGCGCCTTCTGATTGTAGCTTTCGGGGTCTTCAGGAGGCAGATGCCCGTCAACCAGCACCAGGTCGACACCCATTGCGCGGAGGCAATCCAATTTCTCTTTCGAGGTGCGCCGGCGGACGACCATCGTGCAGTTGAGGTCCTCGAGGACGGCCATCATGGCCAGACCCATCGCCGTATTGCCTGAGGAACTCTCGATCACCGTTCCGCCGGGCGCAAGCTCCCCCTTTTCGAGGGCCTGCTCAACCATGAACCGGGCGATGCGATCCTTGATGCTTCCCATCGGATTGAGAAACTCGAGCTTGGCGAAGATCTCGCAGCCGAGACCCTCGACGCTCCGGTGCAACCGCACCAGCGGCGTCCAACCCACGGTCTCGGAGATCCGGTCAAAAACGCGTTTATCGTTCATGGCCGGCGATTATACCGACAAATTATGGCCGGATTGTGGTCGAAGTCAGGTACACTTTCAAAACGCCCCACCCCGGGGCCTGGAGTAATCGATGAAAGCTCTTCTCCGGTTCACGACTCTCGTCCTCACCCTCTTGCCGACCGCCGTTGCGACCGCCCAGTTACCAGCCCACCACGTCCACTCTCGATCCAAACCACGCGATCGCCATCGTCGGCTGGGACGACGACAAAGCGGTTGCGGGCGCCCCGGGTTCGGGCGCATGGCTGTGCAAGAACAGCTGGGGTGAGACTTTTGGCTTCGGAGGCTATTTCTGGATTTCCTACTGGGACAAGCACGCCGGGAAACACCCGGAGATGGGCGCCATCGCCTTCCGTGACGTCGGTCCACCCGACTGGGACACCACCTACTCTCACGATTACCACGGATGGCGTGACACCTACACGGACGCCGGCAGGGCATTCAGTGCCTTCACCGCACACGGCGATGAGGTCCTCGAGGCCGTCGGCATCATCACCACCGAAGATGAAACCAGCTTCACCGTCCGAGTGTGGGACCGTTTCGAAGCCGGGGTCCTCCTCGACGAACTGAGTTCTTACAGCGGAGACTTCAGTCATACCGGACTGCACACAGTCGACCTTCCGATACCGGTCTCCCTGGCTGAGGGTGATGACTTCTTCGTCGAACTCGAGGTCTTCAGCGGGGGTCTGGCCTACGACCGGACCTCGGACGTCCCGGTCCTCCTGGGCGCCTCGACGAGAGCCCTCGTCGAAAGCGTCGCCGCGCCCGGTGAGTCATATGTTCGGCCGGGATCTGAGTGGGTCGAGATCAACAGCGCCGCCGATGCGCTGGAGGCCGGAGCCCACATCTCACACATTCTATTCACCAACGCTACCAGCCACCTCGGCGACACCAGCCGCATGATTGTCGTCGCGGTCGGGGACCCCGAGATCCGGCACTCCGAAACACTTGACGCCGATCCCGGCTGGGCGACCGAGGGCCAATGGTCTTGGGGGCAACCGACCGGCCAGGGCGGCGACCATGGCAGTCCTGATCCGACAGCCGGCTTCACCGGAGCTGCCGTCTACGGCTACAACCTCGGCGGTGATTACGCCAACAATTTGCCGGAGACCCATTTGACCAGCACAGCATTTGATTGTCGGGGACTGTACGGCATCCACCTGAACTTCCAGCGGTGGCTTGGGGTCGAGCAACCGATTTATGACCACGCCTCGGTTCGCGTCAGCTCCGACGGAATGAACTGGACCACCGTGTGGGAAAACGACGTCGAGGTCGCGGACTCGACCTGGGTCCCCGTCGACTTGGACATTTCGAGCGTGGCCGACAACGCAGAGACGCTCTACCTCCGCTGGACCATGGGCGCTACCGACAGCGGATGGACCTACTGCGGCTGGAACATCGACGACATCGAAGTCCTCGGCGTCCCCGAGGTAGACCGCGGCCTGTTCTCGGACGGCTTCGAAAACGGCGACACGTCGGGGTGGCCGGTAACGATGCCCTAGTGTAGTGCGCCTGAAGTTCGTTCCATTGGCTGGCGAGTCATCCGCGCCGCTGACGAGGCGCGACAACGCAGTCGTAGCTGGGCTACTTCAAGGAGGAGCAACGAAGCCAGCGGTGTGGAGGGCCGTCAGGAGATGGTAGGAATCTCGGGCGCACTACACTATGGACGCCCCCTCCCGATACGAAAAACATTGCGGTCACCGTCCCTGTGGCGGACGCTGATGCTGCCCAAACGACCAGGCCAAATTCCACGAGCGCCAAAAACCTCTGACGGAGCGTGCCGGGTATGGCCTTCTTCACCCGGCAGACCTCCCAAAAACGACGGCGCTGCGAAGAAGGCCTTACCGGGCAACTCCCGGGGAGCGCCTCAGCGACGGCATCTCGGCCAGCACCGTAGGCCGCCGAGGTCGTTTTCTCAAGGGACGAGCCTCCAGCAATTCCAACACCGTTGCCCCTTGAGGAAATGGCCGAGCGGGGGCGCGCGCCGCGCGCTCCCGGAGGCCGGGGCCGTAAGCCGTGGGCCGGGACCGCGTCCGTTGACCGCAGCGGCGACCGGGACAGCGATCGCGTCTGCCCCCCATCAACTCTGCTTCTCTCCAGGAAAGTCTTCAAAACTCGGCCGATCCCCGAGGTCCTCTCCGGACCGCATCATTTCTATGACCTTGGCATAGTCTTCGGCCGACCGTCCGTCGGAGTTTTCGGCGGCACGGGTTTCGATTTCGATCGCCTCGTCAACCTTGCCGTCCGCGTAGAGGAGCCGGGCCAGGGTGTCGCCGACCCCGGGTTCCCGGTCGACGTCATAGGCCTCCTGGGCCAAAGCGATCGCCGCCCGGGTTTCCCTTTCAACCAGGTAAAGATTCCAGGCGGCCTGGTTGAGGTGCTCGACACCTTCCCCCAACTGACGCAGGTCAAACCAGCGGCGATAGAGATCGGTAGCCTGATCGAAGTGCCCCGCCCGAAACGCAAAACCGGCAACCTCGAGCAACTGCGGCGTGTCCAGCGTCTCCGAATCCACGGTCTCCAGCAAGGCCTGGGCATCGTCAAAACGTGCGGAGCGCAGCGCCTGACGATCGTCCTCGACGGCATCGAGATCGACCATCATCGCGTGCAAATGGGCGACTCCGAGAGAATCCGCAACCTCGGGCACTTCGGGCCAGTCCCTCCGGAACAGCCGCGCCGCACTCCGGTAGAGGCTCTCGTTCATCGTTCTGCGGGCTGTGAACATCAGATTTCGGCAGTGGTCATGAGCGCTTCCGTCCTCTGGGTGCGTCGCATGAAAATCTTCGACCCTGACAATCGCGGCAATAGCATCTGAGCGTTCCAGAAGGCCTTCGACAGCCCGTTCCAAAGCCTCGAGATTGGCCGGGTCCTCGTTCAGGCGGGCCAGACACGCGTTGAAGGTGTCGCCGGCCCTGATTCTCTGCACCTCGGCCAGGAATGCGTCAGGCGGCAGGTAGCCGAGAATCCGATCGACCTCATTTCCCGCCGAATCGAGGAAAAGGATCGTGGGATAGCTCCGAACACCGTACCTCTCTGCAGAATCAACACCTTCCTTCTCGGCGTCCAGCTGAAGGGCAACCACCTCACCCAACTCGGCAACGACTGCAGGGTCGGAAAACGTGTCCCGATCCAGGCGCTTGCACCACGTACACCAGTCGGTCTTGAAATCGACCATGACAAGGGTCCCGCGCTCTCCGGCTTCAGCGAACGCCTCTTCGAGTCCTGAGTCGAACCAGGGATCGGGCCGACCGGCACAGCCGAAAAGGCCCGCCACCAACGATCCTGCCCCTACCGCCAAAATCACAATTTTCCGTATACCCATTGAACCCTCCGGTACCTCCACCGATCTGATACACCCAGGAATTACGGCGCCTGAGCATCAAGGTTGCCGTCTTCCGTCGGCACACTCGCCACTTTCCCCTTTTTCGAACGAATGCGGCGCCGGGCCTATTCCCATTGGATCCGGCTCTTCCGGATTCAGCAGCCCCAGACTGGACGGAAACTGGTATTCCCCCGTATTCTCCCTATCCGGCGGAAAAAATCCGGCAGAATGAGGAGATCGTGAAGGATGGCCAAGATTAAAAAAACGATCAAGGTCAACGGGGAAAACCACGAGGTCTTCGCCGAGTCCAGGGAACCCGTCCTGTGGGTACTCCGCGACCGCCTGGGTCTGACCGGTACGAAGTATGGCTGTGGCGAAGGCGCCTGCGGTACGTGCACCGTTTTGATTGACGGCAAGGCGGAACGCTCCTGCCTTGTGGCTTTCGAGGACCTTGAGGCCCGGCACTCAATCGTAACCATCGAGGGCCTCGCCCAGGACGGCGAACTCAGTCCAGTTCAAAAAGCCTTCGTCGAACACAATGCCTTTGCCTGCGGATACTGCACTCCCGGCATGATCATGCAGGCGACCGATCTGCTGACAATCAACCCGAACCCGAGCAGATCGGAGGTCATCGAGGCCATGAACGAAAACCTGTGCCGCTGTGCCACCTATCCCAGCATCGTCACGGCCGTTGAGTCGGTGGGCGACGAGACCGGGAGCGACTCAGAGGACCGGTCATGAAGCGCCGAGACTTTCTCAAACTGATGGGCTCCTCAACGATGGCCTTTGTTGTCACGAGCTGTTCGGATCGAGAGGGCGCCTCATTTTTCGGCACAGCGGGCCAAGAGATGGATTTCGTCGACTTCGAGATCCTTTGTGAGAGCATCCAACCATGGCGAAATTTCAGCGAACTGATCCTTTTCCGGGACACGGAGAGGGTTGAGGTCTACACCGGACGATCGGAGATGGGGCAGGGTCTGACCACGGTCCTGGTTTCGATCGTCAGCGAGGCCTTCGAAATCGAGCCGGATCACGTCGATGTCTTCCTCGCAGATACGGACCTCTGCCCTGACGACGGCCCGACCTCCGGCAGTTCCGCAACCAGCTATGTTGGCTGGCCAATCTGGTGTGCCTGCCTCGAGATCAAGGACGACATAATCGCCGAGGGCGCCAAGCGACTCGGGGTCGATCCCTCCGAGGTGCGTTTTTCCCGGGGGACCGTCTCGGTGGAGACGGAACCAGAATCAAATGTCTCAATGTTCCAGATGAAACGGGACGGCATCAGATTCACCAATCCCGATACGACGCCACAGAAGGTGCAGATGTACCGGGACCCCGGACTCCGAAACGTGCGGGCCCTCGACGTGGTCACCGGCAAGCTCAAATACGCCGGCGACATGATGGTCGGAAAGACCCAGTACGGCGGGTTTTTCACCCCCGCAGAGTTCCCCACCGCCTACCGTTTCAAACCTGTCGATCTTCAGGCGACGTTGGCCGTGCCGGGTGTGATCACGGCAGGCAATATGGGGCGGCACGGTCCTTACGTCGTGGCGGAGAATTTTGTGAGCCTCCAAAAGGGATTGGCGGCGATCGATCGCAAGAGCATGGTTCCCAAGAAGAAAACTCTGGTCAATAACCTGTCCCAGGTCCGAGAATCCGCGCGTCTGACGAAGACCGTGGAGGATACCGGCGACGTCGAACGCCATCTGAAAAACTGTCGGCACACGCTCAGCGAGACCTACACGACCCATCTCTACAACGTTGCCTTTCTCGAGCCGCAATCAAGCGTCGCAATCGTGTCCGACGACGAAGCACACGTATGGGACTCGACCCAGCACGCACACCTTCAACAGCAGGTGGTGGCTCGTGATACCAAGATCCCGGTAGAACGGGTGCACGTCACGGGCACCAACGTAGGCGGGGGATTTGGCGGCAAGATTGCACACAAAAGTGGAGCCGAGGCCGCAATGATTGCCCAGGCTACCGGCCTGCCCATCAAGTGCGTATATTCAAGGGCCCAGGTCTTCCAACGGTTCTCCAGGGCCAAGGAAGAAGTTGCCGTCGACCTCATTTCTGGCGTCAATGACAGCGGAAAGATCATCGCGAGATCCGCCGACATTTACCAGGACGAGGGGCACGGAATGACCGACATCTACGACATTCCGAACTCCAAAATACGGCTATTTCGTGTCTCCCAGGATCAGATGGGGATTCGCCACGCCACCATTCGAGGCACCAGTTACACCCAGGATGTCTTTGCCATGGAGAGCCATATGAGCTCGCTGGCCCACTCCATCTCCATGGACCCGTTGGACTTTCGTCTCAAGAACGTACTGTGGCACAAAGATCTCCTGCATTCCGCAGCCGAGATGATCGACTACGGCGTCTACCGACCACCCGAAGATCACGGTCTCGGGATGGCCATCATCAATCACGGCGACCGGCAATTCGGAGCGCTGTTCGTCGAAGTCGGCGTCGACCGAATGACCGGAATGATCACGATCCACCGGATGCGGGCTGCCTTCGACATCGGCGTCGTCATCTGCGAAACCACCGCTACGATCGGGATCATAGGCGCCCTGATATGGGGTCTCTCGATCACGATGAAGGAGGAGCTGAAGGTCGACGAGAATCAAATTCTCACCAACTCATTCGCAGACTATGACATCGCACGGTTTTCCGACCTCCCGGACATGAAAATCAAATACCTCAAGGCCTACGGTAACGGTCTGTCCCCTCGAGGATGCGGGGAGATGCCCTTGCCCCTGGTCGCGCCCGCTGTCGCCAATGCCGTGTACAACGCCGTCGGCGTTCGGCTCTTTGCCACGCCCTTCACGCCGGAGAGGGTCCTGGCCGCTATTCGTGGGCAGCAGGCATGAGATCCCGAAGGGATCAGCGTGGGCGCTGCCCCGCATTGTGACCCCCGGAATATTGCGGATTGCTAAGCTGAGAGCTGAGAGCTGAGAGCTGATAGCTCCTTTCTCTGCTACATTCACTCGACGACGGAGGGCAGATGAGCGAAGGAAAAGCATCTTGGAAATTTCCGCGGACGTTTTGGACCGGTAACGCTGCGGAGCTGTTTGAGCGGGCGGCCTACTACGGGACCTTCATTGCGCTGCGCACGTACTTGATTCGGGTTGTCGGACTGGACGACGTGCAAGCAGGCATAGTCGCCGGACTGTTCGGCGGCTGGATCTACCTGGTGCCGTTTTTCACCGGGGCGGCGGCCGACCGCATGGGATTCCGAAAGGCGCTGATCCTGGCCTTCGCACTCCTGACGGTTGGTTACGGCACGTTGGGCATGGTCAGCACCCTGACACCGGTCCTGGTCGGATTGGCCTTGATCGTCCTCGGCGGCGCCTTCGTCAAGCCGGTGATCACCGGCACGGTGTCCAAGTCGTCGGACTCGTTCAACCGAGCCCGGGCCTTCTCGATTTTCTACATGGTCGTCAACATCGGGTCCTTCACAGGCAAGACCATCGTTGCACCGATGCGCATCCAGATGGGTGTCGAGACGGTGCCGTGGTTTTCCGCAGGCTCCAGTCTTTTGGCCCTGATCCTGGTTCTCTTGATCTATCGTCCGCCCGAGGACGGCGCCGAGCAGCCGCGAAATATGCGGGAGACCCTTCAGGGCATGTGGATGGCGATGAGCAATCTGCGTTTCCTGGGCCTGATCCTGATCACCGCGGGCTTCTGGGCGATTCAGGGCCAGCTCTACGCCTCGATGCCCGACTACGTCCTGCGCATGGCAGGCGAAACCTACAAGCCCGAGTGGTACGCCAACGTCAACCCGCTGGTCGTCGTCCTCTTCGTTGTCGCCATCACCCAGATGGTGCGCAAGTGGAAGCCGGAAAATTCGATCCTGGTCGCCATGATCATGATTCCGTTCTCCGCACTCTGCATGGCCTCATCCGCCTTCATACAGGGGCCGATCAATATCTTCGGTCTGGCCATGCACCCGATCACGGTGATGATGGTCATCGGCATTTCGATTCAAGGTCTCGCCGAGTGCTTCCTCTCGCCAAAATATCTGGAGTATGCCTCGAAGCAGGCCCCCCCCGGAAAAGAAGGCGTCTTCCTGGGATTCGCCCACATCAACACCTTCTTCGCGTGGATCTTCGGCTTCATCTTCTCGGGCTTCCTGCTCAAGAAGTACTGCCCGGAACCCACCACGCTGCCTGACGCCATCGCCACACAACACACCCAATGGTTGGCCGGCCAGGCCCCGATACCCGAGACCTACGCCCACGCCCACTACCTCTGGTTCGCCTACACCGGAGTCGGCTTGATTTCGCTGGCATTCTTGATCCTCTACATCTGGTGGACAAGGCGGATAGACGCCCGCCGGATGGTGTGAATTTCTGAAAAGGAACACTCTTGACCCTGGAGTAGCACAAGGAGGTCAAATGCTCCCGGGCCTACTTGGCGCCCGCCTCTTTCAGCACCCTCGCGTTTTCGGAGCATTTGGTCAACTTCGCCATCTGGCGCAGGGTCATGCCTCCGGGGAGCTTGACCGCAAGATCGGCGCCTGCATCGATGAAAGCCTGAACCAGCTCCGTCGCACTACACTTCATCACCAGCCCGGCGAGAGGCGGTGAGCCGGAGATGTCGGTCTGGTTGACGTCCGCCCCAGCATCGATCAAGACCTTGCCGGCCTCGACGTGGCCCATCATCGCCGCCGACAACAGTGCGGTCCTGCCGCCGGACTCCGTATCGACGGGCATGCCGCCGGCGATGAACAGCTTCAAGACATCGGCCTTCCCCGTTGTAGCCGCCAACATGAAGGAGTTCGCGTCAAAACGCCGGAAACCCATTTCCTTGAGCTCGGCCAACACGTCGTCCTTGGACATCCCCCCTTCGGCCGGCTCGGCCTGAGGTTCTGCCCTTGTAACGATCTGAATGTCCACCGAACCGCCTGGCGTCACCCTGACCTCGTGACTCTTCGGTGGTGTGCCGGCTCTGGTGGCCGGTAACGGCTTGATCGACGGAAGCGAGTACGAGATGTTGAAATCGGCCCACTCTTCGACAATGTCGAGACGAATCTCTGCCACCTCGCCCCAATAGGCGTACGTCTCAGTGGTGACGCCCCCGCTCATCGAAAAACCCTTCCACGAATTCTGCTCGAGCCGCCGCCCGGAAGCGTCAATCGCTCGGAACTGCTCGACCGGGGTGAACGATGCGGCCTCGGGCAGTGTTTCCTCGGGGTCGCTCCACGACACGAACGGCCCGTCAATCGTCAGGGCCAACCCCACCGGAGGCACACCGCCGGCCTTGATCGCGACAGTCCTCATCCGAATGGGATAACGCAGCGTGATCGTGCCCTCGACTCGATCGAATTCGACCGGGCTTTTCCCTTCGACAGGCGCAAACCGAACTTCATCATGGTGCGTGTCGTGGTCGTAAATGCCCCGCTCGCGCTCGAACTGCACCTCGTTACCTTTTGAATCACGGAGGCGCGCGGGTGAGAACTCCACTGACGCGTAGACGCTGTTGTCACAACGCGGGAGATGAATCTGCACCTCGGAGTTATTGAAACCATAAAACGCATAGCTGCGGCTTGAGACCACCTTGAGTTGTTGCTGCAACTGCTCAGCGGTCAGTTCCACAAACACGGGCTCGGCGGCGCCCTCGACCACCTTGGGGCTGCCGAGCAGCTCGGCTCGCCCAGGCTGATCGGCAACGACAACAGTCGAAATCAGAATGCAAAACAAGGCCAGAGAAAACAACCGTTTCATAACCCACCTCCATGAGCAATTCGAACGCCATTGGTTCTCAGGTTTTGCCGGAGGGCGGCGAAGCTTTTGAGCCGATGACTCACGAATTACTAAGAGGATGATCTCACTGATCGTCGACAACCCCAAATGGGTTGTGGGCCAGACTCCCAAGGCCTCGTGTCCATCGTTCGCGGTTTTCGTTTCGCTAGCCCGCATTTCTCACCGGTTTTCGTTGCGAGGCGCGGAAGACGTGGTGAGATGCAGTGTTTTCGCGGATAGGGACATCGCGCCAAGCCCGAAGGGCTGTCGAGCCGCCAGGCTCGTGCCCGCGAAACGGGTGGCGTGGGCAGCGAATGAGGCATAGTTCGCACTATGTTAATTGAGCGATTTCAAGTAAACGCTGCAGATTACTGCGTATTTCGCGCCGCAGTAGATCACTGGTGAGAATTGCGGGCTAGGGGTTCCGGCCGGGCATCTCGGCTCAAACACAGACCGCCTCGACCGGCGCTGCGGTCGCGGCTATCGGGCCAGGTAGACCAAATGCTGCGGCCCCTCAAGCTCGGGCCTGAGCCTCTCGAACTCGAAGCCGACCCCGCGGAGCCTCTCTTCGAATCCCTGATCGGCCTCCTCGGTCCACACCGCGAGGATCCCACCCGGGACGAGCGCCCGGCGGGTCCTGACGAGGGCCGCACGGCCGTAATGGGGGTGGTCAGGGTCATCGTTGGCGTCGAAGGTTCCCTGATAGAGATCAAGAATGATGGCGTCGTAGCCCTGGGAACCCTCGGCGGCAAGGCGAATCCTCTCGCCCACGTCACCGAAGTGGAGTTCCACCCGCGGGTCGTCCACCGCGTGGTCCGTCAAGACCGCCATCGGCCCCCGGCACCAGTAGGCGATTACCGTATTGAGTTCGACCACCTCCACCCGGGCAGCGGCCGGCAAGGCATCCAGCGCCGCCCGCAGGGTGAAGCCCATCCCCAGACCGGCCAGCAGCACACGCGGGTCGGTCTGGTTTTTCAGCCGCCTGCAGGGAACCCGCCCCAATTCCAGCTCGCTCAAGTTTGACTCCGAGGTCATCAGCGTCAGGTGGTCCACTGAGATCACGAACTCACGCTCGCCCCGCTGAATCAAAAGCATGGTGCCCTCGTCCACCTCTTCGTCGTCAATGGTCCGCCACTCGTCGTTCACGGGCCTACTTTTACCCTTTTTCGGGGAAAAATGCACCTTTTAGCGACTTTTCCTCGCGACGATGTCCCGTTGCACATTGGGGGAGCGAATAGTCCAAAAACAGAATTAGAGAAGAGCAGTGTCCCTTGAAAAATGCTCGCGATGTTCCTGGTCACACAGGAACCCGTCCTGAAGCATCGGCGTCTTTTGTTTTTGGTTTTTAAGATTGAGCCTGTGTCTCTTGACAAGGTAGACAACTCTCCTATATGGTCTTTACAAGAGCCACGAAAAGAAGAATTTAGCGGCCCGGACGTAGGTGACGACAGCTTGTTGTGCATCTGGAGTTGTCGCCCACGACTGAAGTTGTCTGTACAAACGCCGTAATCGCGGCAGAAGGAGTTGAAAGAAATGTACACCTGTAAAGATCTTTCACAGACAAAACGCCACGCGCTGGAGAAGTGTTCCCACACCCGCCGGGCACAGCCGACACTGTTAGATGACCACGGACGGTTCAAGAACATCCGTCCGTTCTTCTGTTTCGGTTTCACGCTCGTCCTTGTGTCCATTGCCTTCTCACACCTCGGTGCGGACCAGGGAATTCCGGTCCTTACAGATCGTGACACGGCGTCGGCTTTTGTGGTCGAGGCCGAAGGTCGATGCAGTGAGCTGCACCTCGGTGTGCCCGAGGCAATATTGACCTGGAGCATCGATGCGGTCGAAGCTGGAAAAAGTGCCTACCTTGCGGATCTCGTCTCCAGTGATGAGTTCCGAATTGACCTCAGTAAGTTCCCGGAAGGTCTGGAACGCAACCAATACCAATCGCTGAACATCTCCCGGACCGAGGCGATGCGTGTGCTTGAGACACCTGAGTCCGGCAAGAGCGACGGCCCGGAATCACTGGCCATTGTCCTGCCCAACCTCGAACCTGGCGTCTATTACCGCACGCGGGTCCTTGCCCTCACGCCGGACGGTTGGGTCGCGAGCCCCAAGGTCCATTTCATGTCGCCGATATGCGCCGTCGACGGCCTCGATGAGATCGAGGGAGGTGAACGATGAAAACCCGTCGCCATCTTCCTGTTGTATCCCGCTTCGATCATCAACCGACGAGAACCGCGGACCGATATCGTCCGGTGTTGCCGGCAGCGCTGGTCGTGGCCCTGTTCTTATGCCTTTTCATTGGCATCTCCCCGGCGTCGGCACAGTTTGACTGGACCGATATCAATCCCAATAATTCCAACTTTGACAGCACAGATCCCGACGGCGCCAGCGGCGGCCGGGTCAATGGAATCGGGGTGGACCCCGGCAACAACCAGGTGTATTACGCTGCCACCGAGTGGGGCGGCATCTATAAAACCACCGACGGCGGGCTCACATGGGGCCGCCTCAATGCACATAATCCCAACGCGACATGGAATGTCAAAGTGGACCCGAGTAATTCCAGCCGAGTCTATGCCACCTCGTCCTTCGACGGACGGGTCAACAGCCTGGCCGGTATCAACGTCAGCACCAACGGCGGCGCCGGCTGGACGCACCCGAATATCCCTGATCCCTCGGGGCTCTGCACCTCAACCAGCCTGGCCCAGCATTCGGCCTTCGGAATTGCAGTTGATCCCGATACTCCCTCAGACGTCTACATCGGCACCAGGTGTGGAGTGGCGGTCAGTACGGACAGTGGTTCCACCTGGACCCGCGTTGAGGCCGATGCTACCCAGGACGGCAACGATGGAACAGTATGGGACGTCGTCGTGCACGATAACGGCATTATCGACGTCTGCGGCAACAACGGCCACTTTCGATCCATCAACGGCGGAGGGAGTTGGACCACGGGATCAGGCCTTCCCACGGGTGTTTGCTCCATCGCAGTTTCACCTGACGAAGCCAACGTTCTCTTCGTGACCGTGGGCGCGAACATCTATGAATCGGACGACGGCGGCGCCACCTGGACAAATCTCGGCACTCCGGATTCCCGCCGCCAGGGCCGTATCCCTTTCGTGGCCACAAACCAGCGCTCCGACGACGGAGATGATGACCGTTTCGACCTTTGGTTCGGTGATGTCCGTCTGTATCGGGGGAAATGTATCAGCAATCCCGACGGCGGAGGACTCCGTTGTCCGCAGGCGGTCACCGGCCCCCCAGGCAGCTCCCCGCCGACAGGATGGGCCGGACCGTACACCCGATCCAACGGTGGTCACGACGATGTCGGCGACATTGTCTTTGACAGTGCCACCTCCGTGGACGCCTGTCCCACGATTTTCTCCTGCGACGGTGGTGTCTACTACAACACCATAGGGTCCAGTCCCGGCTGCCACACACCGGCTTGGGAGCAACCCAATACGACGCCACATGCCCTCTGGTTGTGGGCACTGGCCGGGAACGACAACGCGACCGCCACGTCGGAGGACCTCTACTTCGGCGTCCAGGACAACGGCACTTTCGGCGCAACCGACGGCGGCGCATCTCCACCCACGTGGAACAACAGCATGTGCTGCGACGGCTTTGATTTTGCGGCCGACAACTCCAACGCACTCTATACGATGTGTTGCGGCAGCCCCCGAAGAAACAAACTGTACCTCGGTAACCCGGGGCTGATATCCAGCCCCCAGGTCAACACATACCCGGCGGACGGCCTGCTGCCCGGCTTTATCTTTCCAGACATCATCGACAACTTTGGGCAGGATAAATTCGTGGTCATAACCCGAGATTGCACGACCTTTCCCAACGGTGTCGACGATGACGGAGACGGCCAAATCGACGAACCCGATGAACTCCAAGGATGTACCGGAGTCAACGGCGGGGACGGCGGTATTCACATCACGACCGATATCACCGCCAACCCAATCGTATGGACCGAGCTCGGCAATGCTACCGAACCACCAACAGGGGGTGGCGGTACCGGAGCCTGTGCGGTGAAGGCGTCCCTGGACGGAGCCACACCGACCTTCTACGTCCAGCAGGGAAGGTGCGACGGCCGGGGGCAGGATCGCCTGTGGCGCTTCGACGGCACCAACCCCGGCGGTTCCTGGACCCAGGTCAACCTGCCCGCAGGGAGGGCCGGAATCTTCGACGTGGATCCAAACGACCCGGAGAGACTGTTCATCGCGGCCAACAGCAATCCGCCGCGGATGATGGTGTCCACTGATGGCGGCGCCACGTGGGACAATCTCCCGGAACTCGATGATTTGATGACCGGGAGCGGTGATTACCTCTACGTCAACTCTTTTGGTCCCACCAGCTCGACGAACTTTTCGGGCTATCCCCAGCCCAGCCTGGTTGCCTTCGATGCCGAGGATCCCAATATTATGGCCGCCGGCGGAAGGGACTCGGGAGTCTTTTTGTCCACCGATAGGGGTGACGAGTGGGTTGCCATCTCCAATCCCGACAGCACCGGGGGCAGCACACCCCACCTGCCGCAACCCTGGTACGCCTACTTTGACCACGAGTCGCCAGGAGGCCGTGACATCAGCCTCTACGTCGGCACCCGCGGTCGTGGGGTCTGGCGAGTGGAGTTCGACCAGCCCCCGGCGGCCGATGCCGGAGGTCCTTATGAAACCAACGAGGGCATAGATCAAATCCTCGACGGCTCCGGGTCGTCCTCACCGAGCGGCAGCATCAGCTACGCTTGGGACCTTGACGACGACGGACAATTCGACGATTCCACCGACGTCAATCCGACGTTTGTTTTCGTGGGCCAGGACGGAGTTTACACGGTGAAACTCAAGGTCACCGACGGTGATTCCGGCCTGACCGACATCGACGAGACAACCGTCACCGTCAACAACGTGGCGCCGACTGTGGTCTTTGATCCACAGGACCCGGAAGATGAAGGGGCGCCCCTGGTGGTTACGGGAACCGTGACCGATCCAGGATGGCTCGAGGATCTGACGGGCACCATCAACTGGGGTGATGGGTCGCCAACCGAGGATGTCGGCGGTGTGCTCGAAAACGTACGACCGGATGCCACGCTCACCTTCAAAGTAAACCACTGTTATGGGGACAACGGCGTCTACACTGTCGAAGTCTGCGGATTCGACGACGATACCTCGACCTGCGAATCCACGAAGGTGACGATCGATAACGTGGCGCCCACAGTAGCCGTCGACGCCGGCCAGATCACCGAAATCGACGAGGGTGACATCATCAACGTGCTCGCAAACTTCTCGGATCCTGGCTGGCTGGATACCTACAGTTCCACAATCGATTGGGGTTATGCCCTCTGGCCTCCCGAGGCAGGTTTGCTGAATGTGACGATCCAGGGATCCGACTGTGACGATCCGGATGTCGGCACAGTCACCGGGTCGAAACAGTACGGTGACAATGACGACGGCGGAGGATTCACGATTGCCATCTCGGTCACCGACGACGACGGCGGAGTGGGTATGGACTGGTTCAGCCTCACCGTCAACAACCTCGATCCGACCGCTGTCATCGACGAGACGGATACTATCAACGTCTGTGGGGCGCCGTTCTTCATCGCCCATGCGGGCGAAGACGTGGACTTCTCGGCGCAATCGACCGATCCAGGCAGCGACGATCTGTTTTTGAGCTGGGACTGGGATGACGGTCCACCATCACCGGACGTGACTACCGACTACCTGGTTGGTGTTCCTATTCCCGGCAATCCGGACCCGTTGCCGAGCCCCGAGGTCTCACCGCGTGACGTCACCGACATGAAAACTCACGCCTTCGATGACGCGTGTTTCTACAACGTGGTCTTTTCGGCATTGGACGACGACGGAGGCACGGCTTCCGACGACACAGACGTGGTCATCACGGGCAACGCGGAGACCGTGCGGTCGGCCGGGTACTGGTATCACAACTACCGGCGGAAAGGCCGACGCTTCTTCGACGATGAACAGCTGCAATGCTACCTCGACATCGTCGATCACATGAGCTCTATCTTCTCCGAAGAAACCGACGCCGACTCGCTCGATGATGCCGAGGAAGTGCTGGATCCGTCCCACTCCAACGGTGACATTCGAGTCCAGTTCGACCGTCAGTTGCTGGCCGTTTGGCTCAACTTCGCCAACGGTGCGATCGAGCATGACGAGCTGGTAGACACCGATTTCGACGACGTACCGGACACGGCGCTGATTGAGGCGCTCTGTGCCGCCGAGGCCGCCCGGCTGAATCCGGCGACCCCGGACTCCGAACTCGAGAATTGGAAGGACATTCTCGAGGATATCAATTTGATGGACTCTTCAGCAAACTCGTCCTGATGCCATCGACAACCAACTTCGAGGCCGGGTATCCCGGCCTCGTTTTTTTATCTCCTGTGATGACCCGCCCTTCTCACCAGTTTTCGTCTCGAGGTGCGGAAGACGTGGTGAGATGCAGTGTTTTCGCAGATAGGGACATCGCGCCAAGCCCGAAGGGCTGTCGAGCCGGCAGGCTCGTGCCTTTCCACAGGCACTTGGAAAACTCCGGACGTTTCCCACAGCTACCACAGGACCGACGACGGTGGGGGAAGACCAGTTCTTCGAAGAACGGGCCTTGACTCATCTTCGAGGCACGTCCCGCCCAGCGTTTTTGGCGCTCTTAGAATTGAGCGTCGGCGTTGTACCGGTCGCTGCCAACTGCCCCGGCCGCTGAATCTGCCTCTGTTTTCTGTCCCTGACGTTGAATCCAACCCCCGTTGGTGGGCCAAGGCCCACCCTACAGAACGCTCCTGCTCCCCAACAAAGCAACTCGTCCGACGAATTGCTATTTCAATCCCAACAACTTCATGTGATACAGCAACGTCTGCCGGCTCAAGCCCAACTCTCGAGCGGTGGCGGCGCGGTTGCCGTCGTTGCGTTCGAGACTCGATCGGATCAACTCGATCCTCAGATCTCGGTGTGCCTCCTGCCAGCGCCTGATAGGTGAGGTCCTCGTTATGGAAAGGCTGGAGGGTAAATGCTCCGGTCCGACCAGGGCGCCGTCGGCTTCGACCAGGGCGGTTTCAACCGCCTGGCGCAGTTCCCGGACGTTTCCCGGCCAGTGATGGGTCAAGAGCATGGCATCGGCCTCCCCGCTCCATTTCGCCGGCGCCAAATTCACCTCACGGACCGCCCGGCGGGCGAAGAGATCCCTGAGAATCAGAATGTCACCGCCTCGCTCCCTCAGAGGCGGCACAACGATCTTGGCCGATCCCATCCGGTAGTAGAGGTCCTGACGAAAAGTCCCCTCCGCCACCATGGCCTCCAGGTCACGGTGGGTCGCCGCCACAACTCGGACATCGACTGTACGCGTGCGACTCGATCCGACGCGGCGCACCTCTCCAGAGTCCAAGAAACGCAGCAGTTTAACTTGAAGCGAGAGGTCCAAATCACCGATTTCGTCCAGAAACAAGGTGCCGCCGTCAGCATCTTCGGCCAAGCCGGTCCGGTCCCGGTCGGCCCCTGTGTATGCGCCCTTGACCACGCCGTAGATTTCCGCTTCGAACAGGGTCCCTGTAACCGCGGCAACGTTGACGGTGACAAAGGCCCCCTTGCGCCCGGAGGCATGATGAATTGCCTCCGCGGCAAGGCCCTTGCCGACCCCAGTCTCCCCGGCGAGCAAGACGGTCAACCCTGAAGGGGCAAATCGCCGCAGTGCCTGCCTCAGGTTTTTAATCGACGCCCCCGCCCCTGCGATGCCCAAGGTGTCGCCTTTGTCGTCGCCGTCGATCTCGGCATCGGACGGGGCCAGGTTTCCGATCAGGCTCTCCAGAAGTCTCCAAGCACCTTCTGAGGTCGGTCGCCCCCCCAGGGGAATGATCCTGACGCCACCGGGCCGACCGGCGTCGGAAGGCTCACCGTTCCCCCATCGCCAGAGGATCTTCCCATTGGCGCCGCTCCTGACCTCGAGGCCGCTGAGCCCCAGACTTCTGCAGATGGTATCCCAGTCCGACTCGGCCGGGGTCCGCAACGATCCGGCCTCGGCCACTCGGCCTGCCGCGGCAGAAAATACCTCAAAATCGGCCCGTCCCTGCCCCCTGATCCGATCAGCCCAGCCCTTCATGCCGGAATCCAAAAGACGAGTGGCAATGACATCCCGATCCCGCCCGGACAACCATCGATCGTTGGGCAGGACTGCGTCGGCCAGGGCACAGGCCAAGGCCGTTTTCAACCCGGGGGCATCGTCTGGCGGAAGGTCCACGCCTCCCCCGGTATCTCGAGCCCTCTCCACCATGATGGCGGCAACACAGATACCCCAGGGATCCTCCAACGGAAGGACGCCCCCCTCTTTGCCCTCTGCGGCGCTCAGAAGTCTCAGCCAGGGCAGGCTCTCGACGCCTCCGGCCTCCAAATCCGCCCGAGCCGGGAGAAAGCGTCCCTCGAACAGCGCGCCGAGTCCCCGAAGCATGTGACATCCCTCGCGGACCCGGGGCTCAGCGACGTCGTCCGGCAGACCGCCGATGACCGCCGAAAGTCCGTCCAGATCACCCTGCGCCACGGCCAGCAAGCCCTGTCCGATCGAATGCATCGCATCATTGTCCGGGGCGCAGGCCTTGAATCGTGTCTCGGCTCGATCCAGGAGCAGTCTTTCGAGATCGACCATCGCCAGGTTGAACACCACGGTTCGAGTCTTGTGGCGGAACCCAGCGGCCTCCAGCAAACGATGGGCCCGAAGGAGACACGCGATCTCTTCGCCCTGGTCGGTCGTTACATTGCCGAGATCGATAAAGATACTCCCCAACCGACCTGGAGAACGAACGACGTCGACCAGGCCGAGAAGGACAATACGGGCTTCGGCCCAAGCGCCCCTTCCGGTCAAGATCAGGGCTCTCTTGTGGGCCGCCAGCCTGGTCAGCCGCTCTGATTCCCCGGTGATGGTCTCCACCCACTTCGCACTCTCCATCGTCTCGGGCCGCAGCACGCCTTCACGGAGGATCGAGTACCAGTTCACCAGTTCGCCGCCGAGCCGAGCAATTGCCCGATCGAGGAGCGCCTCGGCATCAAAGGTCCCCGTCCCTTGGCCTTTCTTCAGTACTCGCAATGTGTGCACGGCCAACTCTGCGGCAATCCTGGGATGCGCTTGGAGCAAGATATCGAGATCAAAGTCCGGCGGCTTCCACTGCTCGTCGTGATCTTCCAGATCGATCCACAGGCGCCAGGGATCCCCGGCTCTGCCTTCCATGGCGGCTACGGCCATGCGGGCGCCGGCCAGATCGAGGCCGGCAAGGCAGGCCTCGGCCTTCAGGGCTTCGATCGCAGTTCCCAGGGTGCCGGGTTCGATGAGACCGAGGATCTCAAGGACGGCCTCGGATCGCAGGTGATCGAGCTGCAGCCGAGCCCAACGGATCAAACCTTCGGTCTCCCCTCCGGCCAACGCCTGATGCAGGCGCCGTTGCGGATCATCCTCAGCCAACCCCTGTGCGATCTCGGCATGGCGCGGGTCCGACCTGAGGCGCGGCGCCGTCGGCAGGCGCCACCGGTCCCCGTCGATGACGACCGCCCCTTCCGCCACCTTCCGAATCAAGGCCGCATCGTCCGCACCGGACAGTGCGATCAGCGTTGTCCTATCCAGGCCGTCGCGCCGCAAGGACAGGGCCCTGAAAACCGGATCGACAGCGCGGGAACCCTTCCCCTGGGCCGTCGAGGAACGCTGTTCGAAGAGGTGGCAAGCTGCCTCGGTCAGGGCCCGGCGGTCGGCTTCGTTCCAGGGGTCGAAACGCCCCTTTCGTTCTTCTGCGACCCGCAAGGCCGTGTCCAGCGGGACTCCAGTGACGGCCAACGGTCTCCCGGAGATATGAGTGCACCCGATCTCCGGAGTCGGTGGATCCCAGCCCGGCGGAAAGTCCCCGATGACCACCGCCGCTCGACCCTGACGCCCGGCCCAGGCATCGACTCCTGCCAGCACCTCGTCCGAGTGCCTCCCGATCATGACCAAGACCCTCTCGGAACCGTCGGCACTGATCGAGGCGCCGCCGTGAACCAGGAGTGCCGATCGGCCCTCGCGTTGAAGCGCCGCCCATACCGCCCCACCCAGCCGGCGACTCAACAGTGGGTCTGGAACCTTCCAGAAGACAATTTCTCCCTCATCGGGCGGTCCCGGGAGGTTCCACTGATAGGCCCAGAGGCACCGGGCCACCATTCGCTCAACGGGCCGCTCCCGCAACACCGGCGACTGTCGCAGGGCGCCCTCGAGGAAGAAACCCAAATCCTCCGCCGGGCGAAGTTCGTCGACTCCGATCCCGCACACTTCAGCCACCGAGTCCAGGACCGCGTTCCGAGTAGTCTCCAATGCGGCATCCCCGCCTCCCAGACGAGCGTGGACCACCGTCAAAGAGGACGGGAAAGCCCCGAAGATCGCCTGGGCGCCTCCAGAAGACCGTCTGGCCCGGGCGCCCCTCAATCCCAGTCGACCGGGCCAGAGATCGAACTCCGCAGCCACCGCCGCCCCCGCCATCATTTGAACAGCGACCCGACGGCGCTCCCCAAGAGCCAGGGACCGAATACTGACCGTGCCATCCAGATCACATTCAATGCCCCGCGAACCATTGCAGGCAACCGGAAAGACCGGGTTATCCAACAGCAGACCCCGAGGGATCGGCACTCTAACCCGCACTTCTCACCAGCTTTCGTCGCGAGGTTGCCGAGGTGCTGCGCCCAGAGGAGTTTTCGACCCGAGGGGAGCGGAGGCGTACTTAACCGTACGTAGGGACATCGCGCTTTGCCCGGAGGGCAAACACGGCGAAGCCGTGGAGGTCGCGAAGCGACCAGCGTGGGCTGGAGCACCCCGAGGTGAGAAAGTGCCGCTGGGTAGGGACCCCTTCC
>DAOWGJ010000383.1 GCA_030637505.1 Holophagae bacterium | reverse complement strand
TTATAGTTTTTTTAGCTGACTACCTGCTTGGCAGTATCCCAGAAGAATACGCACCAGTTGCCGACTTTTCTGGCGAAAAGATTTTTCTTTGAATCCAGGTCGCCACTTTGCATGCCATAATTCATCAGAGATCAACATCACCGCCGACAGATCCACACCTCGATAGGCAGCGGCAGCTAACAGGGCCGTAAACTCCATATCAACCCCCCTCACACCCTGCTCCACCTGCATTAAGTCCGCGTGGTGGACGTGCTAGGCTTCAGTCGTTCGGGCGACCATGGCGCCCTCGCCGGCGTGGGTGGCGATGATGTGGGTGACCGCGTCGGGCAGGCCGCATTCCATTGCCAGTGAGACTCCGGTGAATGGATGACGCAGGTATTTTCCGCGGGCACTTTGCCGGCTGCCGCCCTCCCCGTCGCTCTCATACTCCAGGAGTTTGCCGACGTCGGCCAAAATCGCCCCGGCAATCACAGTGTCCATGTCGATCGGTAGCGCATCGCCGCAGAACTCGGTGGTCTTGGCCGCAGCGTCCCGCGAGACATGAACCACCAGCCGTTTGTGGGCCATGAAGGTCACCGGGCAGTCGGGCACTTTGAGGGTGAAAGGTATCGCCTCGAGATCCGCCGGTTCCAACGGCGACAGTTCGAAGGCCCTGACCCAGCAGTCGGTCGTGCGCTTCCGCAGATCCTGATCTTCGATCCACTCCAGTTCCGGCCAGATTCTCTCGATTTCATTTCGCAGCATGAGTTTCTCCGTGTGTTATTTCGGCCACCGATTGACGGGTGATCCGAGCGTCGGCCATCGTATCTGAAAAGGCCAAAGGAGTCCCACAGGTTCGACGATTTGCCCCGCCGGCCGAACCCATCAGGTCCAGCAACCAGTCCTGCTGGGCCAGCCGGAAGTGTGTCAGCCGGCCACCGGCATGGGGCGCAGCAACACAAAAAGCCACCGTCTCCCCTTTGAGGGACTGAAAAAACCCGGCCAACACGGCAACTCCACCGTCAGTCGTCGTCAACGTGCCGCTCTTGACGATGGCCTTGCGGGCGTTCTCTCCTGTTGCCAGCCGTGGGAACATCCGCGGCAGGGATCCGGGAACACATCCGGGAACAGGCAGAATGTCGGAGGGATCCAGACCCAGTTCACGACAGGCGGCATCGAAGGCCCAAAGCAATTTGATGACCTGTCGGGCAGTCATGCGGTTGACGCTCTCTCCAGACGCGGTCGCGACCTTGATCTCACCGGGCAGCCCGACCGCGGTCTCTTCGAGCATGGCTTCGATCGCCGCAGGTCCGCCGATCGGATCCGCGACCCTGATGATGTCGTTGTTGGAAAAGGTGTTAAACCGCCCGAGGGTCAGTGCCAAGGGGTTGGATCGATGCCGGATCAGCGGTCGAAGAGCGCCGCAGTCCGCAGAAGCCAAACGCACGGAACCAGCAAAAGAGATCCGAGGCTGTCCGTTCAGAGGCCACCCATGACGCGGCGCTGCGTCCTCCCAGGTGGCATGAAGGGTTCGGTCCCACTGGCCCACGTCTAAAGCCTGGCGGAACCGGCCTCCCATCAGCCGGGCCCGAAGAGCAACGTCATTCTCGCGTCCCTTGACGCCATGCTCCCACCCGTGATGGAAAACGCCCAACACCGCAATATCCCCGGTGATAGATGAGATGCCGAGATTATTCAGTTCATGGGCTACAAGCCAAGCGTTTTCGGCCTGAAAATCGGGATCGGCGCCGCCGATGATCACCAGATCGCCCTGAAGACGACCATTTTCAATGGAGCATTGTCCCCGGCAAGCAAAATCCGTCACAAACCGGTGGTCGGGCCCCAGGGTCTTCAAGGCCAGCATCGAGGTCGCCACTTTGATGACCGAGGCAGGGTTGAACGGTTGATCTGCACTCTTGGTCAAAAGAACCCGGTGTTCGCTGCCGGCCTCCGCATGAAAGAGGAGGGGCTGATCCCCAGCCTGACCCAGAACGGCAGCACCAAGCGCGATTCCAAACCCCAGACCTACAAACCGCTTCAATTTCAATTCCCCAACAACCGGTCCCCGAGGGCAGTGCGCAGGACAGCGCAGGGATCCAACTCGGCCTTGAGGGCCAATAGGCGTTCGACCTGGTCCTCCCGGAACGAGGCCCGGTAAAGTTCTCCGGGGATCGCGGCGTCTTTGGCGGCATAGAAGCGTCCGCCGGCGTCGACGACATCCTCGGCCATCGTGCGGACCAACTGCCACAACCGCTCCCGCCGACCGGCAACGACCGGAAAATCCAATGCCAGGGAGAAGCCGTCCAGTCCATGGCCCATCAGGCAGTCGTCCGGACGATGCCGTTTGAGTACGCCGAGAAAGGCCGGTTGGCGGGCCTTGTGACACGCCTCGAGCTGCCTCCGGAATACCGCCTCCGCCTTGTCGACCGGCACGAAGCTCTGGTGCTGGATCAAACCACCCGGACGGTAGATTCTCTTCCAATTGGGTACGTAGTCCAGCAGGAAAGAAAACTCGGCGAATGTCTGGCGATAAACCGCCCCCTCGCCAAGAGTTGCTCCGCTGAAGTATTTCAACCGGTTGATCCACTTCATTCCCGGACGATTGGTGAAGGGCTTGATCAGCCGCCACATCGCCGATTTGGGCATCATGAAAACGTCTTCCGGGAGATCCTGGGCCTCGGCCCGGAGAGTCTGCGCGGGTTCAGCATCCTCTCCCGGTTCGAGATGCCGTGCGAAGTGCAGCAGGCCCCGGCCCAGCTTTCGGCCTTTGGGGAAGGCGTCGATCCAGCCGACGACGTATTCCCACTGATCCTTGGCCTCGTCGGTCAGGCGGAGCAGTGTTTCGAGATCGGGTGCCGCGACCGCCTTGGCCTCGACCAGGCCGGAGGTAATTTTCTTCATTTGCAGCCGCGCCCGGGTGATCACCCCCAGCATGCCGAAGCTTCCGACGACCGCGTTGAACGTCTCGGGATCGTCATTCCTGCGCACGGTCCGCAGCGCTCCGTCCGCCGTTACGAGATCGAATTCCAGGCAGTGTTCGCCGAAGGTGCCTCTGGCCCAGTTGTTCTTGCCGTGCACGTTCATCGCCAGGCACCCGCCGACCGAGGTCTCCATCGTGCCTGTCACCACCGGCGGCCACCAACCGTCGCCCAGGACGAAGCGCCAGAGGCGACGCAGTGTCACGCCCGGTTCGAGGTCGATGATGCCGGTTTCCCTATCCCAGGCCAGTATCCGGTCCATTCGACTGAGATCCATCACGACGCTCTCGGCGCGAAGGGCCGCGTCCCCGTAGCTGCAGCCCGCCCCTCGAAGAGCTACTGGGACCTCCCCGGCCCTGGCTTCCCCAAAAATCTCCCGAATGCCCTCAAGAGTCGATGGTCGGTAGACATAACCGGCGTCCCCGAGGACTTCACCCCAGCCGCCAACCCACTCCAACCGATCGGCCGACAGCATTGCTCAGACCTTCAACCGGCGGAAGATGAACGACGGCATCGATCGGATGATCAGCATCACCAGACGCCAACGCCCCGGAACGTAGGCGGTGACCACGCCCTTGCGAGCCTTTTTCAAGATAACCTCGGCGGCCCGATCGGCGGAGATCAACCAGAAGAGGCCCGGTAGTCCCCTGGTCATCGCCGTGTCGACGAATCCCGGCTTGATGGTGACGACCTTGACGCCGTACCGGCCAACTCGATTGCGCAGAGCCTCAAGGTAGGTATGGAGCCCTGCCTTGGAGGTGTTGTAGACCGGCGAGCCGGAGCGCCCGCGATCCCCCGCGACCGACCCAATGCCGACGATGGTGCCCTTCTTCAGGCGACCGAAACGCTGCGCCGCCGGATTGAGCCAGGCGACAGCTCCGGAAAGGTTTATCCGCAGCATCTCCAAGTCCTTGACCGTTTCGTACTCCTCGAACTGGACCGGGTGCATCACCCCGGCGGCATAGATGACAAGGTCAAGTCCCCCGAGATCCCCGGTGATCGTCGCAAACAGTTCCGGGACCGACTGGGCATCACGAACGTCCGCAACGTAGGGCAGGACCTCACCGCCCCCGCCGGCCGCGTGGGCGCCGACCACCAAGTTCTCCAGCTTGTCGGAGCGGCGAGCAACCGCTGCCACCCGGCAGCCCTGAGCGGCCAACCTCTTGACCAGGGCAGCCCCGATTCCTGACGAAGCCCCGACAATCAGAGCTGTCTGCCATGTCGTCTTCATCGTCTCTCCTTCGCTGAATCCAACTCAAATCGAAAAGTCTCCGCGGCCACCCGGACCTCCGCCCGATAGGTCGGACCCGAGACCCGTTGCTTCAGTGCCTCGGACACCGGCAGAACCATCGGCAGCCCCTCCCATTTAAAGATCTCACCCTCGGCGTCTCGAACCCGTCCCTCGGCGACCGCAGTACTGGCCTCGGCCAAGGGACTGTCCCCCAACAGATCCTGAAGGGCTTCGAACAGGGCCTCGTCCCGCGGTTCGAGGAAATAGACGACCCGCCGACTCTGGGCCGCCACATGGTAACTCGACGGCACAAAGAAAACTCCATCAAGGGAGAGCATCTCGCACAGCATCACCTCGAAACCGAAGATTTCCTTCAACAATCCCAGGCCCGGATGTTTCTGCCCCGGGAGCGGTCTCCGGAACGGTCCGAACTCCGCCCGTGGGTTCTGCAGGAGCAGCCACTCGACGCTGAGGACCTCGAAGCCGGCAACCGCCCGCCGACTCCGGTCCAGCCTCAGCTCCACCACCAGATCCTTCCGGTCGGGCCGCGCCCAGATCCTCAGGGTCTCCCCGATGCCGTCCTCAAGGTCCAGATCGATCGTCGGATGTTCGAATCCCAAGAGGCGGAGTCGATTGAGCACTCCATAGCGCTCCAACACCAGTTCGACACCGTGAGGCGAAAAATAGCCGAGGAACCGGGTTTTCCGCGGTTGACCCGGGACGATTCCGACCAAATCGTCTTCCGTCAGCCGCCAGCTGAAATCTCCCGGGTCGGAAGTCAGACTCGCCGGATCCAGGGTTCCGGTGATCTTGCGGAAACGGGATAGGGTCAGCTCCTCGGTCAAGGGCGGCTCGATCGCCCGGCCTCGAAGGACCCACGACAGAAAGCGCGCCGAGTACCGCCAGCTGCGCTCGCCATATCCACCGCCCAGCAGGACGACCATCGGGATCGGCTTCGGGCGGCGACGGAACAGCGTGAATACGAATTGGTCTCGGCTCAGCATCCCTTCGGCCGACAGACTCCAATTCCCCAGGGAATCGTCTGCAGCAGCATCGGTCCCTGCAACGTAGAACACCATCGCCGGCTCGACACTCTCGACAACAGGCGGCAGCGTCTTCAAAAGCGTCCCCAGCAACAACTCATCCTCGACGTCACCGCCGAGGGCAATGGACGTCGACGCCGTAACGTCGGTCTCGCCCCAGTGTTCATTGTGAATGGAATAGGTGTGGACCGACGGATCGTGGGCGAAAATGGTCCGGGTGCCGTTGCCGTCGTGCATGTCCAGGTCGACGATCAAAATCGGCCCTCCGAAACCGTGATCGCGCAAACGGGCGATGGCAACCGCGATGTCGTTAAATACGCAAAAACCCATGCCCGAATCCCTGTGGGCGTGGTGGAGGCCCCCACCGAGGTTGACGACGACACCGTGGCCCCGCCGGGCCAACCGCGACGCCTGGAGCGACCCTCCGGTCATCAACCTCTGCATGGCGACGACTCTCTGAGCGGAGTCGTCATCGACCGAAACACCGAGAATTCGGAGCAGGGTTTCGGTGTGCTGCAACGCATCGAGGTAATCGGGGGTGTGGACTCTCAAGAGATTCCGGATGGAAGCCGCTCGAGGGTCGATCAGTTCATCCCGGTCGATCAGTCCCTCTTGGCTCAGGAATGACAGAAGCCTCTCCGCTCGGCCGGGATCGATCGGTACGCCTGACACCGGGTGGACGTAGCCCAGCCCATAGACGAAGTGGACTCCATGATGCGACCATCGACGGTTCAAGCAGCGCCATCGCCGGCGAAGGTCACGGATCAACCGACGCACTGCGTCAGAGCTGGTCAACCCGATACCCCTGATCCCGCAGCATTTCGATCAACCCTCCCGGGCCGACCAGATGCAGTGCACCGACGACGACCATCGCGGTGTCGTCGCCCTTCAGGAGATCCTCGATCCGAGGCAGCCATGCGCGGTTTCGAACGGTGACCATCCGCTCGAATATCTCGGGCTCGTTGGCAAAGGCCTCTGTCAAGAGACGCGAAAGTGTGGCAACATCCCCGCTCTTCCATGCCTGGGTCAGGGCCCCCAGCTGAGACACGACGCTGTCCATGTCGTTCAATGTGTACCTGAGAAAGGCCCGGCTCTCGTCCTCGTCCATGTTTGAGAAGAGCCCGATCTGGTAGTCGGCGGTCTCGAAGGCCTCGATTCTTTTTCCCGCTTTGCGTGCCCGCTGGGCCAGGTGGAGATCCAGACCGGCATCGGCCGAGAATCCCGCCTTCATCAGCTCGATCGAGGTCAGGACCAAAGCCGCCATCCATGGCTTCATCGCCTCAAAGGTACTCAACGACATTCCCGATGCCTCGAGATAGGCATCGAAATGGCGCCGCGTCTCCGAATCCAGAACTTCACTCAGTCGTGTGTCGAGCGGCAGGGCGCCGGCCGCCATCATGCGGCCCCCCAGACCTGAGGTGTCCACCATGTCGACCTCAAAAAAGACGCTGTGGGCAGAGGCAAAAGCGTCGTCGATCTCGGCGGCAAGGGGATAGGCATCCTCCGGCAGTGCGTGGATCGAACCCAGCAGGAAGACTTCGGTCCCGGCCGGACCCGTCACCCGCCAGAGGAAGTGCCGCCCGTGGTCAGGTTCTGCGGCCTGAGCACTCGGAATCGAGTCGGCAACCCCGACCGACCCCGACAACGCC
>DAOWGJ010000247.1 GCA_030637505.1 Holophagae bacterium | reverse complement strand
TGTGCGCTGCGCGCACTTTCAGGATGAAAATTTATAGAAGTCTCCCCGTGAAAAATTATCAATAACCAATTGCGCGAAGCGCAAAATCTAGGAGCGTGAACCGGATTGGCCCTTTTCTCCGACCTCCAGAAAACCGCGGGCCTCAGAGGGCCAATACGGTTCGCTCTCCTAGTCCGTGTCCGACTTCAGCACCGCGATGAAGGCGGACTGCGGGATCTCGACGTTGCCGACCATCTTCATTCTTTTCTTGCCCTTCTTCTGTTTCTCCAGCAACTTGCGCTTGCGGCTGATGTCGCCGCCGTAGCACTTGGCGGTGACGTCCTTGCGGAAAGCGTTGATGGTTGATCTGGCGATGATCGTACCGCCGATGGCGCCCTGGATGGCGATCTTGAACTGCTGCTTGGGAATGGTGTCCTTGAGCCTGTCGCAATAGTGGAGCGCCCTGGCCCGCGCCTTCTCCCGGTGGACCAACTGCGACAGGGGATCGACCGGTTCAGTATTGACCAGGATCTCCACCTTGACGACGTCGGTGACGCGGTAGTCCAGCATCTCGTAGTCGAAGGAGCCGTAGCCCTGGGTCGTGGACTTCAGCTTGTCGTAGAAGTCGAACAATACCTCGGCCAGGGGCATCTCGGACGTCAGCTCGACCCGGCCCGCCGAGAGGTAATTAAAGCTCGTCTCTTCGCCCCGGCGATCGCGGCACAGCTCCATCACCGAACCGATGTAGCGGTCGGGCATCATGATTGCCGCCTTGATAAATGGTTCTTCGACCGTATCGATGGTCGTCGGATCGGGATACATGGAGGGGTTGTCGATCCAGAGCTTCTCGCCGTTGTTCAACGTAATCCGATAGCGGACGGAGGGCGCCGACAGCAAGAGTGAGAGGTCGTACTCCCGTTCCAACCGCTGCTGGACGATTTCCAGGTGCAAAAGGCCCAAGAAACCGCAGCGGTATCCAAAGCCCAGGGCCTGGGAGGAGTCCTTCTCGTAAATCAGGGCTGCATCGTTGAGCTTGAGTTTTTCCAGCGCCTTGGTCAGTTCGCCGTACTCGTCGGTCGCCATCGGGTAGACCGATGAGAAGACCACCGGTTTGCTCTCCCGGTAGCCGGGGACCGGCTCGTCGGCCGGTTCGGCGAGATCGGTGACCGTGTCGCCGATGTTGATGTCGGACACCGACTTGATGCCGGCAATGACGTAGCCGACGTCGCCGGCGCTCAGTGAGTCAGCCGCCTGCCGCTTCAGCTTGAGCACACCCAGTTCCTCAACGGTGTGCTCGGCCCTGGTGTGCATGAAGAGCACTCGCTGTCCCTTGCGGAACGTACCATTCATCACACGGACCAGAAGGACCGCGCCACGGTAGGGGTCGTATTGTGCGTCGAAGATCAACACCTGAAGCGGGCCATCGGGGTCACCTTCGGGAGGCGGCAACTGGTTGACGATCGCCTCGAGCACGTCCTCGACGCCTTCACCAGTCTTGGCCGAACAGAGAACGGCGTCGTCGGAGTCCAGGCCGAGGTCCTCTTCGATCTCCTCCTTGACCCTTTCAATATTGGCCGAGAGCAAATCGATCTTGTTGATCACCGGCACCATCTCGAGGTCGTGTTCAAGGGCAAGGTACATGTTGGCCATGGTCTGGGCCTCAACGCCCTGCGAGGCATCGACCAACAGCAACGCGCCCTCGCACGACATCAAAGATCGCCGCACCTCGTGTGAGAAGTCGACGTGCCCCGGTGTGTCGATCAGATTGAGGTTGTAGGTCTCCCCGTCCCGCGCCGTGTACTCCAACGAGATCGTATTGGACTTGATGGTGATGCCCCGCTCCCGCTCGAGGTCCATCGAGTCCAGGATCTGGTCCCGAAATTCCCGATCCTCGACGGCCCCGCAATGCTGAATCAACCGATCGGCAAGGGTCGACTTGCCGTGATCGATGTGGGCAATGATGCAAAAACTCCTGGTCTTCTCCAAAACTCACACTCCAACGGCCTATTATTGCGCAATTCGGTCTCTGATGCATCACCGACGCTTCCTGAACACCAGATATCCGAATCTGGTGGGCCGAGGCCCACCCTACCTGAAGCCGGCCATTCCGTAGGGTGGGCCTTTGCCCACCATTCACAAAATGCTGCAAGCCCTCGTTACCGCACGACAGCGATGCCCAGCCTTAACTGCCACGGGAGGCGCTGGTTGTAGGAGCGAAGACTCTCTCCCCAGCCGTTGAAATACTGGGCGTAAAGGTAGGCGTCAAAATTTCGGCCGAGGATCTTGTCCATCGGCCAGGTCCCGTCCAGTTTCACACTCCCTTTGCCCGACGTCCCAACCTGAATCGTCGCCGCCACCTGCCAGTCGCTCCGCCCGGTGAAGGCCATTCGTAGGTCGCCGTAACCCCGGTATTCGGCAATATCGGGATTTTCATCGGGGGTGCCGAGGTAGACCCAAAGCCGAGGCTCCACCGTCAGGTGTCCACCTCCCCCGATTCGAGAATACTCGAACACCGGTTTGACATAGATGATGTTGAGGCTGCGGCTCTCGTCGCCCCCCAGGCCGTTGCTTTCGTGCTGGATACCGACCTGGCCCCAGATCCGGAAGTCCCCGCTGTCCGAGCGGTGCACATCGTTATGCCGGTAGAACAGGCTGGGCTTGTAGGAGGTGTCATAGAACGGCTTGCTCTCCCCCTCGAGGTCCCACAGTGAGGTCTGGGTGTAGCCGAAATAGAAATGGCTGAAAAAGGGCGCCTTCCGGGTCAAAGCACCCTGAGGATTCATGAAGGCGAACTTGAAACTGAACTGGAACTTGGCGTTGATCAACTCGTTCCAGCCGATGACGAAATAGAGGGGTTCGTCAGGGGTGAGTTTGGACATAAACCGATTGGTGTCCGGCTCTCCAGCCTCGGCGCTGACATCGACAGCCGAGCCCGATTCCGAACCGACCCCCGCCTCCTGGGCCTCAGCGCGATTCCATGCACCGAAAACACCGAGCAAAACAACGATCAGCGGCCAACCCAACCGCAGCATCCACACCCGTTTCCCCTGCATCATGTCTGCTGTTTCTCCCCGGGCCGGAAGGGTAGCACGGCAGTCGGGAGCTATCGTCTCTTGGGGACACGGGCGGACACGGGGGTCCGCTCGTCATGGACCCCTTCGACCCTTTTGCCCTTTTCCCCGTACATCCTCCAACAGACTGCCTGCCCCGTTGGAATGTTGTAGGGTAGGCCTCCGGAGGAGACGATGACCCGTTATTGCTTGATGATTCTGACCGCCCTTGCCCTGGCCGCGTCGGCCGCAGCCGTTGAAGCCCCCCTGCCGCGCCACCCTGCCCCCTCGCCGGACGGATCATTGATCGCATTCAGTTGGCAGGGCGACATCTGGACTGTTTCCTCCTCCGGAGGGACCGCCAGGCGGCTGACCGCCCATCCGGCGACCGAAAGGTATCCGGTGTGGTCACGCGACGGACGTTTGATCGCCTTCGCTTCCGTGCGCCACGGCAATGCCGATGTCTTTGTCATGCCGGCTGACGGCAGCGCTGCCCCGACACGTCTGACCTTCGCAGACAGCTCAGACACACCGGTGGATTTCACGCCGGACGGGGACTCGGTTCTCTTTTCTTCCGGCAGGGCAGTGGCGGTCCGATGGATGCCCGCCCTCTGGACTGTTCCAGTGGCCGGCGGAACTCCCGCCATCGCCCAGGACTCACTGGGCGGACACGCAGCCTATTCACGCGACGGTCAGACGCTGGTCTTCACCCGAGGGGCCACCAAGTGGGCGCGCCACGGCTACCGCGGCACCGCATCGAGAACCCCGTGGCTCAGGGACGCTGACGGCAGCTATCGCCGTCTCTCCGATTTTGACGGCGACGAGGACCATCCCGGCTGGGTCGATGAGCACACGATTTCCATGCTCTCCTCGAGGTCCGAACGCAAGAATATCTTTCTGCTGGATACAACGACCGGAGAGGCCCGGCAACTGACGCACCACGAGGTGACAGACGTCCGATACCCAAGAGTTTCGGCAGACGGTTCCTTGATCGCCTATGAGTATCAGGATGCGCTGTGGACCATCACGCCTGCCGGCGCCGAACCACAGCAGCTTTCGATTGACGTTCCCGCCGACCCTCTCAAGGATCAGATTGTACGAACAACGAAGAAGGCTGACGCCCAAGACCTGGCAATCCACCCCGATGGTGGGTTGGCGGCCTTCATCGTCGAGGGCGACCTCTTCGTCGCCGAGATCTCCGACAAGGATGATCAGGAAATCGCCGCTCCCCAGACTGTTCGCATCACCGACACGCCCGAGCGGGAGGCCGAGCCGCGGTGGTCCCCCGACGGGAAGACCCTGCTCTTCACGTCCGCCCGCGACGGCGCCAACGATCTCTGGACAGTCAGCCCATCCGACGAGGACCTGGGGTGGATCGACGGCTTCGATTTCCCCGTCACACAACTGACGACCGACCCCGCCGAGGACGCAGCCGGTCGCTGGTCCCCGGATGGTTCTTCGATCGCGTTTGTCCGCGGCAAGGGGCATTTGATCATCGTGGATTCGGATGGAAATGGTGAACGAACGGTCCTCGAGCATTGGTCGACTCCGGATTTCCGGTGGTCTCCGGACGGCCGGTATTTGGCCTACTCCACAGTCGACGCCCATTACAACAACGAGGTCTGGATCGTGCCGACCGACGGCGGCGAACCCTACAACGTTAGCCGCCATCCAGACGACGATGTCCAGCCGAGATGGAGCCCAGACGGCCGACGGCTCCTGTGGGTCTCCAAGCGCCATGCGGACACCTTTGACGTCTGGGGCGTTTGGCTGACCCGGGAAAACGACCAACGGACCAACACCGAGTGGTTGAAAATTTTTAATGAGAAGGGCAAGAAAGACCCGAAAGACGCGAAGAAAGACGACGGCGAAGGCGAGGACGAGGAGGAGCCGGAGGAAGAGGCGGAGAAGCTGCCCGAGGTCCTGATCGACTTCGACCAACTCTGGCGGCGGTCTGAGAGGATCACCGGCGAGACCGGCGACGAGTCCGATCCCCTGGCCTCACAGGATGGCAAACGGATCCTCTTCACGGCGATGCCGGACGGCAAGACCGACCTCTACAGCGTCAGTTTCGACGGGGAGGACCTGAAACGCCTGACCGAGGACGACACCTCCCCCTCCGACGTGCAGTTGAGCAAGAACGGTAAGACCGTGTTCTACCTTAATTCCAAGGGACGTATAGGCCGAGTAGGAATCGACGGAAAGAAGGGTGACCCAATGCCCTTC
The DNA here is from genome assembly GCA_030637505.1 of Holophagae bacterium. Classification (GTDB taxonomy): domain Bacteria; phylum Acidobacteriota; class Thermoanaerobaculia; order Thermoanaerobaculales; family Sulfomarinibacteraceae; genus DAOWGJ01. Next base: position 11 of record DAOWGJ010000247.1, on the reverse strand, counting down.
GCCGCTCGGGT
>DAOWGJ010000091.1 GCA_030637505.1 Holophagae bacterium | reverse complement strand
GATGACACCGTCATCTATTCGCATCTGGTCTCGGAGATCACCGAGGAGCCGGACTACGCGGCGGTCATGGCTGCGGTGAAGTAGCAATTCGTCGAACGAATTGCATGCCCCTTCGGGAGGGGCGTCTCGACGTTGGGAATACCGAGCGCCCCTTCTCCGACGGGACGTGCCGCACACGGCTTCTTCCCTCCGGCATGCCTCCCGATGGCAGTATCGTTGCGGGAAAAGCCGTGTGGGGCAATCCCCGGGGAGCGCTGTGGCGATCGAATGTCGGCTGACGGCAGTAGGCCGCCGCTCGTCTTTTCTGCGGGGACGCCTTTTCACCTTTTGTTTCATGTCCCGCTGCGGCCCCGCAGAAAGGACGACGCTGGCGCGCCGTGAGGCGTGCCAGAAGGCCGGGGGCGAAGGTCACCATTGTCAGACTACCGCATCGCCCCGAGACCTTCGCTGCGCTATGCGGCCCTCCCAAAAAATGAGCAATATCATTTTGTCGTCTGACCCGTTACCGATGCGATGCGACGAAGATGTGAAGTTGTAAAGGGTGACACCCTATCTTAATGCCAAGCAGGCGCGGGCCAAACGCCTGAGCTTGGTAGACTGATGGCTGGCCCGTTCGGCCGGGTGGAGTTAATGTGAATCTTCGGCCCTCCAAAAGTGAGTTTCTGGAACTGGCGCGGCGTCATGACGTCGTGCCGGTGATCCATCAGTTGACCTCGGACACCGTGACGCCGTTCACGGTGTTTTCACAGCTGTCGAAGACCGGGAGGAATCCCTTCCTTTTGGAGAGTGTCGAGGGCGGCGAAAGGGTTGCCCGGTACTCATTCATCGGGGCAGACCCCTGGCGGATCCTCGAAATCCGTGGTGGGGTGGCCTTCGTTGACGGCATGCCCCAGGAGGGTGACCCGATCGACGTTTTGCGTGCCCAAACCGCGGTGGGGTCGGTCGCGTCAATCGAAGATGTGCCGCCATTTGCGGGGGGCGCGGTGGGTCATGTCGGTTACGACGCCATTCGACTTGTCGAGGATATTCCGGATTCGGGCCGAGACGAGACCGGTCTGCCCGAAGCCTGGTTTGGTCTTTACGACGGTGTGGTCGCCCTCGATAGAGCTCGACAACGCCTATTGTTGGTGGCGCTTGCCAGAATTGGGGATGACGCCGAAGGGGCGTGGGAACAGGCATGCGGCCGTCTGAAAGCGTTGCGTCGGGCGGTCGCTGAACCCGGCGACGGCTGCGGGCCTCACGCCATCCCGGATTCCGAGGGTGATCCCTGGTCCGGTTGGCAGGTCACTCCGACTGAAGAGTGCTTTCTCGACGCCGTTGGCACGGCTCGGGATCATATTCTCGCGGGTGACATATTTCAGGTGGTGCTCTCCAGGCGATGGCGCAAGGTGCCCCGGTGCCGGGCCGAGGCCATCTACCGGATGCTGCGCCTGACCAACCCCTCGCCCTACATGTTTTTCCTCGATACCGGTCAGGCTCGTGTCTTCGGTTCTTCGCCTGAGATGCTGGTCAGTGTCAGGGACGGTGTCGTCGCGACCTGTCCGATCGCCGGTACTCGGCCACGAGGCGGTGATGCGGCCGAAGATGCCAGGCTTGCGGAGGAACTGCTGGCCGATCCCAAGGAACGGGCCGAGCACGTCATGCTTGTTGATCTGGGCCGAAACGATATCGGCCGAGTCGCCGCTCCGGGAACGGTGAGAATCACCCGTGAGATGGATATCGAACGCTATTCCCATGTGATGCATCTGGTCAGCGAGGTCGAGGGTCGGCTGCGCGAGGACTTCGATGGTTGGCAGGCACTGTTCGCCTGTTTCCCGGCGGGCACGCTGTCCGGGGCGCCCAAGGTCCGGGCGATGGAGATCATTGACGAACTCGAAGAGGTGAGGCGTGGGGTCTACGGCGGCGCCGTCGGATATTTCAATATCGACGGCACCGTCGATTTCTGCATCGCCATTCGAACCGCCGTCGAGCGGGGTGGTGTCGTACACATCCAGGCCGGCGCCGGAATCGTCTACGACTCGGTGGCCGAGACCGAGTTGGAGGAATGCCGGAACAAGGCATCGGCGCTGGCGAAGGCCGTAGCGATGGCGGAAGCCATAGAGGTCGAAGGGTGAGAGGGTCTGTAGGGGCGGACCCCCGTGTCCGCCCTTGTTTGATTACAGAGTTCGATGGGAAGAAAGAGCCACAGGGTCGAAGAGTGAATGCAAGAAGACAATTCTCTCGCAAAGACGCAAAGAGCGCAAAGGAAACACAGGGTGAGATGAGAGGTTTGAAACGATGATCCTAATGCTCGACAACTATGACTCCTTCACCTACAACCTGGTGCAGGAGCTTCAGGAAATCTCGGGGGCCGAGATCGAGGTCGTGCGCAACGACGCTGCGACTCCTGAGGAATTGTTGGCGCTGGAACCGCAGGCTGTAGTCATTTCGCCGGGGCCCGGTCGTCCCGAAGATGCCGGCATTACCGAGGATTTGATTCGTGCCGCAGTCGAGGTGCCGTTGTTGGGCATCTGTCTTGGTGAACAGGCGCTGGCCCAGGTCCACGGAGGGCGTGTCATCCGGGCGCCGGAGCCGGTGCATGGCAAGACATCGCCCATCCACCACGACGACTCGACGCTTTTTGCCGGATTGGCGAAGCCCTTCGAGGCAACGCGTTACCATTCCCTGATTGTCGATCGGGAGGGTCTTCCGGCCGATCTCCGTGTGACCGCCTGGACCGACGACGGGCTGGTGATGGCTCTGGAGGATCAAAATCGCCCCCATTTCGGTGTGCAGTTTCATCCGGAGAGTTATCTCTCGAGGTGCGGCATGGACATTCTGGCGCGATTCCTCAGAAAGGCCGGAGTGGCGGTGAAGGCGGAATGGGAATGAGGGTGAGGCCGGAACCACAAGGGTGCGGGTCAACCCGCCGCTTAGCTGTTGGTTGTGAGTTCTGGATAGCAGGCCCTAAAGGACCTGCCTACACTGGTTCTCGAGATCATTGTAGGCGGGTCCTTCAGGGCCCGCACTGAAACCTCAGATTTTTGAAGCAGTTGGAGGATAGGTGACTCAAGACATTCTCAATCGATTATTGGCCGGAGGCGATGTCGCGCCGGACGAGATGAAGGCCTTCATTGGCGCGATGATGGACCGCGAGGTCTCCGAGCCCGCGGCGGCAGGGATCTTGATTGCGCTGCGGGCCAAGGGTGAGACTTCGTCTGAGGTGGCTTCGGCCGCACTGGCCATGCGGCAGAGGGTGGTGAAGGTGCCGATCGAGGCCCGGGAACGAGCGGTCGACACCTGCGGCACCGGTGGGGACGGCGCCGACACGATCAACATCTCCACAGCGGCAGCACTGGTGGCCGCCGCCGCCGGAGTCCCGGTGGCCAAGCACGGCAACCGCTCGGTTTCGTCGCGCTGCGGATCGGCGGATGTCCTGGAGGCGCTCGGCGTCAACCTCGATCTGGATGGCCCCAGCCTGGGTTCGATCTGCGACGAGGTTGGAATCTCATTCCTTTTTGCGCCTCGCCTCCATCCAGCGATGAAAGCAGTGATGCCGGTACGTCGTGCCCTTGGGGTCCGCACGGTGTTTAACATGCTGGGTCCCTTGACCAATCCGGCTGGAGTCGGCCGGCAGGTTGTCGGGGTCTGGGGTCGCGAGATCCAGGATGTGATGGCCGAGGCTCTGGCCCAATTGGGCGCGAAACATGCCCTTGTGGTCCATTCGGACGACGGCCTGGACGAGCTGTCGGTCTTTGCTCCGACCCGCGTCGTCGAAATACGTGATGGAAGAGTGGCCGGCATACACACAGTTGATCCGGTTGAAGTGGGCGTCAGGGCGGAAGGCCCGGAGACGCTCAGAGGTGGCGATGTGGCGTTCAATGCTCGCCGCCTGAGGGAAGTGCTCGGCGGGCAGGAGCACTCTGCCGCCACCGAAGCGGTCGCCCTCAATGCGGCCGCTGCCCTGGTGGTCGGCGGTGTTGTGGATGATCTGGCCGATGGGTTGCAGCAGGCACGGCAGGTCATCACTTCCGGTGGTGCCCTTGATAAGCTCGACCAACTGTCCCGCCGTTCAATCGAGGTTGTCGCCGGTGGCTGAGACGATCCTCGATCGCATCGTCCAGGCGGCTGAAGATCGAATGGCGGCAACGCCGCCGAGGCCTGATCTGGAAGACGCCGCTCATGCAGCCGTCGACCGGCGCAGGGCCCAGGGGCTGCGGTCGTTGCGGAAGGCCCTGTCGGCGCCCGGGCCGCAGATCCTGGCCGAGTGCAAACATGCCTCGCCATCGGCCGGAGTGCTCCGAGAGCCTTTCGATCCGGTCATCCTGGCTCAAGAGTACGAAACCGGTGGCGCGGCGGCGATCTCCGTGGTCGTCGAGCCGGAGTTCTTCCTCGGTGACCCCGACTGGATCCCGCAGGTTAGGAGCGCGGTTGCCCTACCGGTGCTCCGAAAGGACTTCATCGTTTCTGAAAGACAGCTCTACGAGACGGCGCTGTTGGGTGCCGATGCGGTCTTGTTGATCCAGCGCCTCTTGAGCCCGGATTGGACGTTGGCGTTGCTCGAACTGGCTCGCAACCTGGAACTGGAAGTCCTGCTGGAGATCTTCGTCGACGAAGACCCCGAAGCGGCGGTGGCCTCCGGCGCCCAGATCCTCGGAGTCAATGCGCGCAATCTGGCGACCTTCGAGACCAGCGTCGATCGCGTCATCGAACTGGCCGACGCCCTGCCGGCAGATCGGGTCAGGGTGGCTGAGAGCGGTATCAAGGATCATGGGGACATCGTTCGATTGACCGAGGCGGGCTACGACGCCTTCTTGATCGGTGAGACGTTGGTTCGGTCGGCCGATCCTGCTCGTGCGGTGGCGGAGTTGGCTGGTCGGTAGGGCGGGGCTGGGATTCGGGGGTCGAGATATCGGCGCCGTTGAGCGGAACGAAGGGGAAGACATCGACGGCGCCAACCCGGGCTGGAAACCACCATACGTTCTGAACTGTCAGACTTGGGCTCCTCGGGGTCGTCAGTCGTCCATATCAGACTCTCTTAGACCTCCCGGTGGGTCTTGCGGGGGTTGTAAGTGGGACTGGTTGATAGGTAAGCAAGAATGATCAATGAACCCAGAGGATTCAGTCCTTCGAAAACGGCTTGTAAAGAGTCCCAAAACAAACCTCATTTCTTCCGAACTGAGTTCTCCTGTCAATATGAACAAAACAGGAATAAGTAGGCAGACAGCAGGAATGACAACTAACAACAATAACCCTGGGGTTGCACAACGTTCTGCCAGGAAATAGATGGGAACGCTTATTAAGATACTCCTGAGTGCGGTGATTAGGAAGAAGTCGATCTTCCATAATCGTAGGGAAAAATAGATAACAATAATAGCCAGGCTCCAGGAAATTACCAAACTCGTAATTGCCGCTGCGATAGATCCCTTCAACGGCACAAACAATGAATATAGAAGGATCGCCACCGGCATAAATGGTAAGATGAGCTTCAGCGGCAAGCTCGGTCTATCGGCCGCGATCAGTGTAAAAATCCCAACAGTTCTCAAGCAGTATCCCAGAAAACCGAATATCAGCAGAGCCAGTAACGGACCGGTCTCAAAAAACATCCCTCCATAAATAGTAACTGCAATTTCCGAAGCCGCCCCGGCTGTCATAGCTGCAAAAGGCAACAAACAGATCACAAATCGAGTGACACTCTTAACCAAGTCTTTGGCCATTTCATGACGCTCGTCAGACATTAAGTCGGACACTTTTGCCAAAAGCAGTGGTGAGAGAGCACCCGCGAGAAGTTCAGGCATTATGGAGAGATTTTGAGCGGCCGCATAATAGCCAGTCACCTGTGGCAGACTAATATACTTCTTCACAAACAACAGATCCATATTATTGAGAAAAGAAGAAAGAACGACATAGCAGGAAACCGGTCCGACTATCGTCAATAATTTCATTGACGGATATTTAATAGTTTTCAAGACTGGAATTCTAACAATATTATGAACCAGCATCAGAACCAAGATAGACGTACAGATATTTGCGATGAGAACGGCTGTAATAGAGAGATTAATCGATACAATCAAAAAGACTAATACAAGGCGAATAATCCAATACATCCCGTTCAGGATCGCTTTTGCTCTATAATGCCCCCTTCCTACAAGTATGGATTGATAAACACCAACGAGTCCCCCTATAGGCAGATAGACAGCATAGACCCTTAAATAGTATGATATTTCAGGTGCATTCAGTAATGAAGCAAGGATTGGCGATATCAAAAACAGCAGACAGACTGTAATTATTGCCAATATTAATTGTGTCTGCAGGGCTTTCCCGGCGATATTCTCCCAATCGATATTTTCGGCGATGAGTTTCTCTGAGGATCGTTTGAACCCGGAGGTGAGTGCCATTTCAATAAGGAAGACAATGGTAACAGTTAGGGTTAGCGTACCATAATCTCCAGGACCGAGTTTCCGTGACAAAAACCCCGCCGTTAACAGCCCAGTTGGTAAACATATCGCCATACCCAGGAAGTTCTGAAAGGAGCCGACGGTGACATGTTTGAAGTGGTATTCCTTCTGGCTGGGACCGCTACTCATGATTGCTCCGATTTCAGTGACCTGTTTTCTTAACCGATAGGTTTCTTCACTCAGGTTGTGGTGATGCTCCAGTCATGGGTTTCCTGACTCTTACGGCAAGGAAGTAACCGGTTAAGAACCGCAGCGGTGTACGCTCGAGGAATTCAAATCGCATCGCGAGGCGGAACAGCCGCTGCTGGGTGCTCGGTTTGGTACGCTCCAGCAGTCGTGCGAGGACTACGGCTGGTAACCGAGGAACGTGGAGGACCGAGGTCAGCTCGAGAACTTCGAAGCCGGCCTGTTCGAGCATTTGATGAAGCTGTCGGCGGCCGCAAGTTTGCCCTGCCACGTAGGGAGTCAAACGGAGTCCAAGCACTATTTTAGATGGCAAACCATTGCGGAGACGGATAATTGGATTGTCAAGATTGTCCAGGGTCAACACCATCTCTCCCCCGGGGCGGAGGATGCGTGCCAACTCGGACAGAGCGATTTGAAGTTGGTCGAGATGATCGAAATGATCGAGAGTCGAGGGCGAAACGATCAGCTCGAATGCATTGTCTGCAAACGGCAGGATCCGAACATCGGCAACCAAGGATTCGATCTGTGGGTGTCGGATGCGTGCAGAGTGCGCAGTCAGCGATGCAAGGTCGATCCCCACTGTCTGAGATGAATGCTCGGAGAGGGCTACGCATAGCCCTTCGGAGAACGACTCCTCGAAGAGGTCGGTCTTGAGG
>DAOWGJ010000081.1 GCA_030637505.1 Holophagae bacterium | reverse complement strand
GTTCGAAGAGCAGATCCCAGCCGAAGCCGATCCCAAAGGACAGCCAGTACCATCGATGGTCAAGTTCCTGAAGAGGGGGGCCGACGATCCAGGGCATCGGGAACAGAAGGGCAGCGGCCAGCGGCCAGGTCTGAGGATGTCCAAAGAGGCGCTGTGCCGCCAGCGTGACGGTAACCAGGGCGAAGATCTTTAGACCGGATTTCATGACCCTTCCCGTCCGGCGCCTTCTGTCAAATCGCCGTCGTCAATCAGCCAGACTGATTGAATCGTGGTGGGATCAGCCGTCGGACGCGCGGTGATCATCAAAAAGGGCCCGCCGCTTTCATGGATTGAGATAATCTTCGCCACGGGAAAGCCGGGAGGGTAAATGCCATCTGCGCCACTGGTTACCAGATCTTGACCGACGGTCAAAGAGGCGCGATGGGACACGAAGTGGATCTCGAGGTTGGACCCGCCGGTTCCTTCTGCCAGTCCATGGGTCGATCCGTCGGAGGTGACAACGGCGACGGCCGCAGTCGCCCGGGTCAGACTTTCGATCCAGCAATTTCGGCCCTCAACGCGGATGACCCGTCCGATGACACCGCCCTCGCCGAGAACAGGCGTGTCGCGGCCGATCGTCGAAGGGGCATCGGCGCCCATCGATACCAACAAGAGACCCCGCCCCAGGTCTCGATACAGACACCGGGCGGGGGTGCCGGAGAACACCGGGAGGTACTTGAGGCTCTCGGTCGCCTGGAGGGTGGCCTGAAGGTCAGTCTGGAGGGTGGCATTCTGGCTCTTGAGGATCGCCACCTCCTCCGCCAGGCGCCGATTCTCGGAAGCCATGGTACGGGCATCCCCAAACCCCACGGCGATGTCTCCGGCGGTGTGAACCATGCGCTCTACGGCTGTGACAGGTGGGGTGATCAGCACCCTGAGCCATGACGTCAGAACGGTTGCGCCCGAAGGTCCCCGGACCTGAGCGGCCGCGCCGATTTCGAAGAGGGCCCACAGCAGCAGAGATCGGTAAAAAAGCGTCCGGTGCGTCATGCGCCGATCCAGTTGTACACCCGGAGGGAGGGACTCGTTTCCATGGAGCCGGAATGGGCACAGGCAATGGCCTGATCCTGCCGAAAAACACCCCTTTGCGTTGAATCCTCTGTTGAGTTAACGCGAGTGCCCATAGCCCCCACGGTCAATCGATTGCGATCTTTCGAAGGAGATCGATATTGGTCAACATCATGCCGGTACCCCGAACCACCGCAGAACTGGGTTCCTCACAGTGGCTGACCGGAAGCCCGGTCTCCTCCCTCAGTCGTTTATCAAGGTTTTTCAGGAGTGATCCCCCGCCGGCAAGGATAATGCCCTTGTCCATGATATCCGCCGACAGTTCCGGCGGCGTTTTTTCCAGGGCGTTTCTGACGGCGTCGATAATGGTACTGACGGTCTCCGCCAGGGCCTCTCGGATCTCCTCGTCGGAAACCCTCAAGCTCTTGGGAACACCCTCCACCAGGTCTCTTCCCTTGACGTCCATTGTCAAAGGCTCGTCGAGAGGATAGGCGGATCCGATCTCCATCTTGATCTGCTCCGCCGTTCGCTCCCCGAGAAGGAGGTTGTACTTCTTTTTCAGGTACAAGATGATCGCTTCGTCCATCTCGTTGCCGGCGACCCGAACCGAACGCGCATGGACGACGCCGGCGAAGGAAATGACGGCAACATCCGATGTGCCGCCTCCGATGTCCAGGATCATGTTGCCTGAGGGTTCAGTGATTGGCAGTCCGGCCCCGATGGCCGCAGCCATCGCCTGTTCGATCAGAAAAACCTCGCTGGCCCCCGCTTTCAAGGCGGTGTCCTTGACCGCCCGTTTCTCGACCTGTGTGATCTCCGACGGCACCGAGATGACGATTCTGGGCCTGACGAGGAACGAGCGTCCATTGGCTTGTCGGATGAAGTGCTCCAACATTCTTTCAGTGACGTCGAAATCGGCGATGACACCATCTTTCATCGGTCGAATGGCCTGAATGTTCCCCGGGGTCTTGCCCAGCATTTCCTTGGCCTTGGCGCCCACGGCCTCAACACGATTGGTGACTCGGTTGACAGCGACAATCGAAGGTTCGCACACGGTAATTCCGCGGCCGCGGACAAACACCAGCGTGTTGGCCGTACCCAGGTCTATTGCCAGGTCGGATGAAAACAGCCCAAGAAGGCTGGAAAGTCCCATTTAAAATTCCTCCAGAAATACTCGTTCCCGACGGCTGATCATATTCCCGGCCGGGTCGGTGGATCGGATGACGATATCGTTCCATCCGATTCTATGAACTTCGACGGCCCTTCGGAAGCGACCGCGGTTGTCGGTTTCGACGTTGGTGCCGTTGATCGTCACCGTTGCACCCATTTCGGTCCGTCCTTCGACAATAAATAGGTGACCAAGTTGCCGGATCTGAGCGACATCAAGGTCTGGCGGGTCGAGATCGCGAATGACCTGCCGGTGTTCGGGCGAGTGAATGCGAAACCGTCGAATCGTGCTCCACTCGGAGATGATCTCATCATCGTGAACGCTGGCCAGGCGCCAGAAGTAGGTCCCCGGATGGATGGCCTGGAGCTGAGCCTTGGTCCCCGTGATAACCGGTGAGTCGATATCGAGGTCGGATAAAGGAAAGCTTTTCGACCGACTGACCTGAATCTTGACACCGCGAGCTCCGGAAGCTTCGGACCATTGAAGCTGAATCAGCGGATCGTCGCGAATGTCAAACGCAGCGTTGTTTACTGGGCCGAGGAGATCAGGCGCCTTGGGGATTTGCTGATGTTCCCTGAACGATCCTCCCGTGGTGGCCGCAATCTGCTGCCGTGTCCCCAGGCGAATCTGTTGCCCGGTATCGTTGCGTAGAATCGCTCGTCCGGAAAAAATCGAAACAACGGTGTCCTGGGCACCCTCTCCGACATCGACAGCGACGCGGCTGTCTCGTTCGATGCGAGTCTCGATCGAATCGGTCTCCACCATCGAGGAAGAACGTCCGGTGGAGACGTTGATCCTGCCCACGACCATCTTGACCGTGCCGGAGTCAGCGGAGGTGGGGTCACTGTGATGAATCTCGAGCAGAGAATTTGGGGCAACATTGAAGAGCGTACCGTCGGAAAAAAGGATTTCCGCCGATCCATGACTGCCGGTCTTGACGAAATCACCGTTGAATACCGGCATTCTGGGCTTGGCCATCTCCCAGCCCGAGGAACCGACGTGCTGAATGGTGACGCGCCCATCGATGCTGTGAAACTGGCCTACACCCACGGTGGAACGTGCTCCGGCGCCTGCCAGGGCGGCGAATCGTAATCGAGCGTTTTCCGCCAAGTCGTGGGCTTGGTCAAACGATTCGTCCCCGTAGGCCGTTTTGGCATCACCCAACTGCTGAGTCGCCTGGACGACCTCGCTTTTCCAACTCTCCGGAAGACTGGCGTTTTCAGCGCGGTACTGAGCCCGTTCGGCCTTTCGAATAGCCCTGCGGGCAGCGACGTCGGGGGTTGGGTTCATACGGTAGTGAACCAAGACCAACAGAGCAGCGGCAAGAACCGCAGTGAGGCCCACTGCGACTATCTTGCCAATCGTGTTGATCCTGATGACGACCCAGTCAAGTTCGATGCCGCGCGCCAATGGGGTTAAACCTCCTTTTGGACAGTAACATGCTGCTTTTCAAGGAGCAAGTATCTACGCTGCTTCTCTTGCGTGTCGAAGACCTCTGGGCTACACTGCGCCCCCCCGGAGGTTTTGAGTCTTCGGGGAACACTCTTGAAGGGTCCTCGCTGACGATTCGCCGGCGGACCGGGTTGGCCGGGTCCGGCATGTCGGTGAGTGAACCGCAATAGGGCGAGGAGACGCGCATGGCTCTGAAATGGCTTCGTGACAATCTCAGACATCTGAAGTTCGTGCTCTGGGGCGTTGTGATCGTGTTTGTTCTTCTGGTGTTTGTCGACTGGGGCTCCGGACGGGGAGGCGGCGGTCGATCCGAGGCTGCCGTCAAGATCGGAAATCGGGAGATTGGCGAGCAAGCGTTCGTCGAGCAAGTTCGAAGACTCCAGGACCTCTACGAGCGTCAACTGGGGGACAACTGGGACCAGTTCAAGAACCAAATCAACCTCGGTGAACAGGCCGTTCAGCAAATTGTCGAGCGTCAACTGATGCTGGACGAGGCCCAGGATGCCGGCCTCGTGGTTTCCGAGGCGGAGATCCGTGCCCGGGTTCTTTCGTTGCCTGTGTTCACCGATGAATCCGGGCAGTTCGTCGGCCAAGAGAGTTACAACAGGGTCCTTCGTGCCAACCGGACCAATTCCCGGGATTTCGAGGCTCAACTCGAAGAGGAGCTTCTCCTGGAAAAACTCCAGACGATGATGGTTGAAGGCATATGGGTCAGCGACGCCGAGGTCACCGAACGGATTCGGCAGGAGCGGGAGCAGGCTTCGGTACAGGCTGTCCAGTTCCGGTATGAGCGTTATCTTTCGGAAGTCAGTGTGGATGAGCCCGCAGCACGAGAGTATTTTGACGGCCACCGTGAGGATTTTCGTCGCGACGAGGAACGGGTCATCCGCTATCTGGTGGTTGAAACCAACAAACTCCGTCGATTGCTTGAGGTTGATGATGCCGACCTCGAGCAGTATTACAACGAAAACAAGGATGGTTTTCGAGAGGGCGAGCAGATTCAGGCAAACCACATCTTGATTCGGCTGGATCCGGGCGCCTCCGGCGACGAGGCCGCTACCGCAGAGTTCAAGGCTGGGCAGGTGGCACAGTTGGCCCGGAGTGGAGCGGACTTCGGAGAATTGGCGAAGATCCATTCTGACGACCCAGGATCCAAAGACAACGGCGGTGACCTGGGCTGGTTCGGCCGTGGCCGAATGGTCAAAGAATTCGAAGAGGCGGTCTTCGGAGCCAAGCCGGGTGACCTGGTCGGCCCGGTCAAGAGCCAATTCGGCTACCACATCATCAAGATCATTGGATACCGCCCAGATCGGATTCGACCCTTGGATGAGGTCATCGAAGACGTTCGCTTCCAGTATCTCGAGAACCATGCCGCCTCTGAGGCTGAGGTTCGTGCCGGCGCCCTCGCCAAGCGTGTGACCGGCGAACGCCCGGACAGCGATGAGGCCTGGCAGATCATCGCCGATGAAGACGACGCGTTGGTTCTCAATGAGAGTCCGCTGTTCGGCGCCGGTGAGACGATCCCCGGCACCGGTTCCGATCCCGCGTTCACCAAGCAGATCTTCGAGGCTGATGAAGGGTCGATAGGTGGTCCCCGGGTGATTCCGCGCGGCTGGATCGTATGGCAACTCAAGGAAATCCGTCCCGAGGGAGTGCCTGATTTCGAGACGGCCAGGGCTGAAGTCGAACAGCATCTCCGGCGGGAGCTGGGGATGGCGATGGCACACGAGCGTGGGTTGGCAGTTGCCGAAGCATGGCGTGGCGGCGGTGATATCGTCGCGTTGGCCGAGGAAAACAACACGACGGTCGTCGATGTTCAGGCACATCGGCGCAGCACGGCTTATGGTGCTCTTGGCGTGATGCCGACTCTCGATTCGGCGGTCTTCGGCGCCGACGTCGGTGATGTCGTCGGTCCCATCACGCTGTCCGAGCGAGGCGTCGTCGTGGCTGGCATTGAACAGTTGACCTTGGTTGATCCTGCGGAGATCGAAGGCGAACTCGAAGTCAAACGTCGCCAGTTAATGGGTGAGCGGGCCGATCGATTGATGAGTGCGATCATCAACGAGCGGCGCCGAGAGATTTCAGTGACGGTCAACACCCAGTTGGTGGCTCAGTTTGCACCCAAGGGATGACTCAGGAGCTGAGATGAGGACGCCCGAAACCGGGCCACGAGGGTTCGAACCGTGATCGGCCGGCTGGAGGGGCGCCTCCACCAACTCGAGCCCGGCACGGTGCTGATCGATTCCGGAGGCGTAGGATATCTGGTGTCGACAACCCTGCGGTCGTTGGAGACCGTCGGGACCAACGAACGTTCTGCGCTGTGGATTCACACCCATGTGCGGGACGACGCCATCGTTCTCTACGGCTTCCCCAACCGCAATGAACTGGGTGCATTCAAGCGGTTAATCGGCATATCCGGCGTCGGCCCACGGATCGCACTGGCGGTTCTGTCCGGGATGTCTCCGGGCGATTTGGCCGAGGCTGTAGAAAGCCGTGACTTCCGACGGATTCAGCGGACTCCCGGCGTTGGACGAAAAACCGCGGAACGGATCGTTCTCGAACTCGAGGGGCGTTTGAGTCATTTGGGTGGGACGGTGAGCGAAGAGGATCCGGTGCTCGATGCGGTGTCAGCCTTGATCAACCTGGGCTACTCGGAGCGAGAGGCCTCTCGGGCCGTCAACGCCGTACGGGCCCTCCCCGAGGCGGGTGACCTGGGTGGCCTGATCCGGCAAGCCCTTCAGATTCTGACATCCTAACCCCTAAATCCTCAGTAGGTTGTGCAAATACCTCTCCGTCTCTGCTAGGGTGAGGCCATGAGTGATGTGCTTGAGCCCGATCGTGACGGAACAGAACTCAGTTTCGAGGAGGGGATCCGGCCGCGCCGACTCGAAGATTTCGTGGGACAAGAGCGACTGACGGATAATCTGGCGGTTTTTATCAG
>DAOWGJ010000400.1 GCA_030637505.1 Holophagae bacterium | reverse complement strand
TCACCGCTGCCGCATGCACTCTTACAAGTACTTGATTGTCCATCGGAACGGGCTTATTAATTTCCAGTAATTCAAGTACATCCGGCGATCCGTACTTGGTGCGCATTATAGCTTTCAACAGATTCCTCCAAGATAATCACGAATATGTCGTCCGGTATGTCACTGCAACACATTCATGTGTAGTAAACCTGCAAAGAGTGAGGTGTTCTACCTATTCACATTAAGGGATAGTGATTTCCTTTTCCTCATCCAAGCCATCCTACCACTGTAGAGGACCGATTCGGAGCAAATGACCACGATGACGAAAGTCACGGGGCTGTCTCCACCGACGATCAAGCGCCCAACGCCCTCAGACCGCCACCTTGAACCCCAAACAACCAACTCAAACCCCAAAACACCATCCTGTGCGCGTAACAACCAAGTCGTGCAACAACCGTCTTGCTGTGGTTCGGGCGGGACTTGGGGAGTCGGGCGACTGAGCCTGCGCCTGACGCCGACCTGGTCGCTGGCCCGGACGCTGAATCTGACCCTGGCTCCTGCCCCGGACGCCGGCCCGGTCCCTGGATTTCGAGGCCGGGGTTGGATTACAGGGACCAGACTTCTCGGAAACCTCTCAACTGCGGGCAGTTAACTCATCTTCCCAACTTCCTAGAGCCTGGCTCCGCTTTTGGCACCGTTTAGAAACACAATTACGGGTCTTTGCTTCGCCTTGCGAAACAATTACGTCTACCCATCGTTTCTGATGACCACCAGGCTCCGGTCATCCAACGCCGGCGCCTCCCCAGCAAAAGCGTCCACAGCACCCAGGACATTGTCGTGGATCTGCTGTGCGCTGCCGCCTGATCCAACGGACTTTTGAAGTCGGTCGAACCCGAAATCTCGGCCCTCACCATCGAGCGTTTCCGGAATACCGTCGCTGTATATCACGAGGGCCTCACCGGGCCCGATGGTCACCGAGGAGGCTTGGAGAGGCACCGCCCGCCGGAGCCCAAGGGGCAGGCACCCGGTTCCCAATTCCGTCAGTGATCCGTCGGATTTTCGATGGAGAGGAAAGGGGTGGCCGGCGCACACAAAATCAAAATGTCCGGTCCCGGGGTCCAACACACCGCAGAACAGGGTCATGAAGGCTCGCGGCCCGCCCGTCCGGTAGAGGGCGCCGTTGACCATTTCAGCTACGGAAACCGGATCGGGTTTCTGATCTACGGCCAGTTTGAGTGTCGCGCCGGCAACCGCCATCACCAACCCTGCAGCAATCCCGTGACCGCTGGCGTCTCCGGCCGCCACGAAAAGCCTGCCGTCAGGGAGCGAAATGAACTCGTAATAATCGCCGCCGATGGTATTGGCCGTTTGGTAGGAGAAGGCGAAGGCCCAGCCATCAACTTCGGGAGAGCGATCGGCGATCAATTCGGCTTGAAGTTGCCGGGCGACCTCCAACTCGTCCCGAACGAGGACGCGATCGGCCAATTCGAGGATGATCAGAAACACCAATGCGCCGATGCTCAAAAGCAAAAACGGAGACGGAGATTGCAGTTGAATGTCCATCGAATGGAGGGTGAACTGCTGCCGCTGAACACCGAAAAAAACCAGGACCATCGCAACAGCAAAGAGAATTCTGCGGGCCGGCGACAGCTTGTATGAGAGGCCAAGAAAGAGACGCTTGGATCGGTCCCAAAAGCGGCCGATGCGCCCCTTCGGCTTATCGCTCTCTGGGTGATCTCGTGTCAATACAGCGTATGCACGAGTGACATCACGGCCCAGCACGGTGTGAACACGGCCGACATCAACGCCATCGGTGTATTCCCGAAAGAACTGTTTGGTCTTTCTGAACACAGTCGCCTCACCCCCCAACCAGTAGTACGGCAGTATGGTCAACTGGTTTAATGGGACTCGACGATCAGTCATCGCCGTCATAGGGTTCAACCCGCTACAATCGAAAGATGGTAGTAGCCTTAACGCGCGAGGTAAGCCCCACCATCGACTCCTGCGAACTGACCCATCTCCAGCGGGAACCGATCGACCTTGAGGCGGCCCGCCGTCAGCACCGGCTGTACCTGGAGGCGTTGAGAACCTGTGGCTGTGGGGTCCTACCACTGAAACCGGAACCGGATCTTCCCGACTCAGTCTTCGTCGAAGATACGGCGGTGGTCGTCGACGAGGTCGCGGTCATCACCCGGCCTGGGGCGCCGTCTCGCCGGCCTGAAACTGTTTCTGTCGCCGAGAAGCTGGCGGAGTTCAAGCCCCTGGCCAAGATCGAGGCGCCGGGAATTCTCGACGGAGGCGACGTGCTTCGCATCGGACACCGGCTCTTCGTCGGACTGTCAAGCCGGAGCAACCAGGCCGGGCTCCAGCAACTCCGTCTGTTCCTCGAGCCCTACGGCTACGAGGTCGAGGCCGCCACGGTCACCGGTTGCCTCCACCTCAAAAGCGCCGTGACCGCGATCGGCCGAGACGCTGTACTGGCCAATCCGGCATGGGTCGATGTCGGCCAGTTCGGAGTCTCCACGGTCATCGCGGTTGACCCGGCCGAAGGCCCCGGCGCCAACGCCCTCCTGGTCAACTCCCGCCTGATCTATCCCGCCGAGTTCCCCCTGACCCGCCGTCGGCTCCTGAACGCGGGTTTCGACGTCGTCCCCGTTCCGGCCTCCGAACTGGCCAAGGCCGAGGGCGCCGTCACATGCTGTAGCGTGGTTTTTTCGACGCCGACCTCCTCGGCTCCGCCAATTTGAGATACACTTCACCTAATGGACCGAAATCAACCGAATTCCAGGTCGATACTGTTCGCTGCCGACAAGACGTCGGAGCTGTGGGACCTGCTGACCACACCACTTGGCTTCGATCTGGACCACGTTCGGGGGTTTGAGGCATCGCTCGCGGCCGTGAGAAATCGTCCATATGACGGCATCGTTGCAACCCTTCCGCTGGGAGACCATCCCTTCGTGCATTTCGTGGCTGCGGTTCGATCCGCTGACAGCCCCTGCAAGAATGCCGGACTGGTAGTTTTGACGACCAAAGACCGCCTCGAGGAAGCCAATGCCTACGTTGGGGGTGGTGTCAACCGGGTCGTTTCGATTGACGATGCAGACGGTCTTCGCAAGGCAATCGTCGAGGTGATTGAAGTGGGGGCCCGAACCCCGATCCGGGTAATGACGCTCTTGACAATTGGAATCGGCGGCCGCGACTGTCAGATCCGAACCTTCACTCAGAACGTTTCCCGCTCGGGTATGCTCCTGGACACATCCAATATGTTAAACGTTGGACAGCAGTTCGACTTCAGTTTTCGGAGCCCAGCAGGTGGCCGAATGGTGACGGGCCGAGCCGAGGTCATCCGGCACACCCAGGACGACCGGGAACAGATCAGCGGTATCGGAGTTCAATTCCTCGAGCTCGACGAGCGCTCCGCCGAAGCCCTCGATGAGCTCTTCGGAGCCGGCGAGTAAAGAATCCAAGAGGGCTCCAACGAAAAGGCAG
>DAOWGJ010000031.1 GCA_030637505.1 Holophagae bacterium | reverse complement strand
TGACAGCTGATAGCTGATAGCTGATAGCTTTTCATGAAGGCTCCTCAGTGTTGGGGTGGTCCGAGGCGGCAGAACCCCGACTCAGCCCCAGTTTCTCAGCATGGTACCGGAACCCTCGGTAGGAGAGGCGGAGGAGTTCGGCAGCCTGTTTCTGGTGGCCACCGGTCTGGTCCAACGCCTGCCTCAAGAAATCCGCACGAATTCCGTTGAGGTATTCCTCCAGATCCAGACCTTCTTCGGGCAGTACATGCCTTTGGTGCGCCCTGGGTTGGGTGCCGCCGCGAAGGTGCTCGGTGAGCACGCCCGAGGAAATCAGTTCACCGTTTTCCAGAGCCACTGTTCGCTCGATGACGTTCTCGAGCTCCCGGACATTGCCCGGCCAGCTGTGGGCCCGCAACAGACGGATGGCATCGGCCGAGAGCCGTTTGTGTGGAATGCCGAAGCGTTCGCAGCATCGCTGGACGAAGAAGTGCGCCAGTTCGGAAAGGTCTTCCAGACGGTCTCTCAGTGGTGGGAGATGGATGTCGATGACGTGGAGGCGATAAAAAAGATCTTCCCGGAATTTCCCCAGCCGAACCTCTTCGGCCAAATCCCGGTTGGTGGCGGCAAGGACCCTGGCGCTGACTTCGATTTCGCGGTGACCGCCGACGGGCCGGATACGTCGCTCTTGCAGAACGCGAAGCAGTTTGACCTGCATGGAGGGCGTCATGTCTCCGACTTCGTCCAGGAGGATAGTGCCGTTTTCCGCCTGGGCAAAGAGTCCGAGGTGATCCCTGACTGCCCCGGTGAACGAGCCTTTGACGTGACCGAAGAGTTCGGATTCCAGGAGGTTCTCCGGCATGGCGCCGCAGTTGATGCTCAAGAAAGGTCCGGAGGCAACCGGTGAGGCGTTGTGTATGGCCCGCGCCAGGAGTTCCTTGCCTGTACCGCTCTCGCCGCTGATCAATACGGTCGAAGGCGTAGCGGCGACCTTTCCAACCAGAGAAAGAACCTTCTGGATCGCTCGGCTGGACCCAATCAACCCGGAGTCTTCAACAGCGGTTTCGGATGGTTCGGCGCCCAGTAGGTTTCTCAGAATCAGCCGAAGGTCTTCGACGTTGAACGGCTTGGACAGGTACTCGGAGGCTCCGGCCCGGAGTGCGTCCAGGGCGTTCTGGGGTGTGGTGTGGGCGGTAATGATGATGAATGGTGGCGCCGCTGGATTTTTTTGGGCGTGTTCGAGAACCTCGAGACCGGTTCCGTCGGGCAATCGGAGGTCGCACATCACCAAGTCGAAGGCGTTGGTGTCGACGGCGGCGATTCCATTCCGGACGGTGTCGGCGGTCTCAACGAGGTAGCCCATCTCTTCGAGAAAGATGGTCAGCATCTCTCGAATTGACGGCTCGTCGTCGATAACGAGGATTGTGTGCTGGTTGATCATGCCGTCTCTCCAGGCCTCAGACAGGGCATCTCGATTCTAATGGTGGTTCCGGTGCCGGGAGTGCTGTCGATCTCGATCGTGCCGTTATGCTGTTCCACGACGTTGTAAACGACGGCGAGACCCAACCCGGTTCCCCCAGGAGTCGATGTGACAAAGGGTTCGAAAGCGTGTTTCCGAATGTCCTCGGACATGCCGATCCCGGTGTCGGAGAAGGCCAGCAACACGGTTCCTGGGCGTTTATTGGCGGAGATTTTCAGGGTGCCTCCTTCGGGCATCGCTTCCAAGGCGTTGCGGGCCAGGTTCCAGACCATCTGGCGGAGAAGTGGTTCTTCACCAAGGAGCAGGAGACTTTCGGGGAAATCGAGGTCGATATGGTGGTCGGGCCCCGGAAGGTCCGAGCGACGGAGGAGGTCCACGCAGTCCCTGAGCAGAAGAGTCAGATCGCACTGTTGATGGCTGCCGTGGCTGGGCCGCGAATAATCGAGAAAGTTGTCGAGGATGGTGGAAAGCCGTCCACTCTCGTCGACCAGGATGTGAAGCAAACGGGAGGTCTTGTGATCGGTACCCTCCATCGAGGCCAGCATTTGGGCGGAACCTGAGATGCCGGCCAGGGGATTTTTGATTTCGTGAGCCATCCGCGCCGCCATTTCACCGACTGCCGCCATTCGTTCCTGCATTCGTTGCCGAGCTGCGGCCCCCTCGATTTCGGAGAGATCCTGAAAGCTGATGATGAATCCGGCGAGTTTGTGGGCTTCGTCCTTGAGAGGGCCCAGGGTCAGGCCGAGGC
The DNA here is from genome assembly GCA_030637505.1 of Holophagae bacterium. Taxonomy (GTDB): domain Bacteria; phylum Acidobacteriota; class Thermoanaerobaculia; order Thermoanaerobaculales; family Sulfomarinibacteraceae; genus DAOWGJ01. Next base: position 15,813 of record DAOWGJ010000031.1, on the reverse strand, counting down.
GTAGCCCGGATGTACGGTGGTTATCCTCGATCCGAATGGAGGACAGTGAGCGGGCCCGGGTATAGAGCAAACCCCAGGCATGGTCGGCCAGAGGCATGACTTCGTCAAGGTCCAGGCCTTCGGCCCGGGCCTCGGGTGCGAGCCCGAGAATCCGGCGTCCCGCGGGATTGAGGTGAAGAACCCGCCCTTCGAGGTCAGTAGCGACGATGCCCGCGGCAACCGACCGGACGACATGGTCGGTCACGGCGGCAAGGCGTTGGGCTCGTTCGATTTCTTCGGTCAAACGACTCCGGGCGGATCGGAGGCTTTCCGAAAGGTAGGAGACCAAGATGGCCACAAGGGCAAAACCGACTACGTTGATCAGGAGTTGGGCCAGGATCCTCGGAAGCGACGGCGACACCTGGATCCCGGTCAGATTGGGAGGAATCGGCAGGAGGTCGAACACCATCAAGTCGACCAGCAATCCGTAGGCGATCGCCGAGAGTCCCGCAAAAATCAGGCCGCCTCCGCGAATGATGACCGCCCCGGCGACGATGACCGCCAGGTAGAGGAAGGAAAAGGGGGAGTGGAAGCCCCCGGTGAAGTAGACCAACCCCGTGACGATGCCGATATCGCCGACCAATTGGATGATCGCCTGCATCCTGTGTGAGAGGCCGATGAGGTGGAGGAAAAGGTAGCCGAGGCTCAGGGCGTAGGTGGTCAGTATGATGCCGTAGAAGTGCTTGAGGGGCAGGATCTGAGGAGAGGTGGCCTGAATCAGGAGAATGCCGAGAAAAAGCGTCGAAATGACGATCAGCCGAAGGCCGACAAACCAACGGAGGGTCGCCTGGGATGGAGAAACAACGGGCGGGGAAGTTGCCCCGCCCGTTGTGTTCGAAAGCCGTTGGGGCCCCTCGATCATCAGCCGATCTGGCTGATCAAGGAGAACATCGGCAGGTACATCGCGACGACGATGACGCCGATGACGACACCGAGGAAGGCGATGATGATCGGCTCGATCAGGGCCATCATACCCTCGACAGCCGAATCGACCTCGTCCTCGTAGAAGTCGGCGATCTTCGACAGCATGGTGTCCATCGCGCCGGTCTGTTCACCGACTGAGATCATCTGACAGACCATTGGTGGAAATTGCTGTGTCTTGGCCAGCGGGTCGGCGAGGGTCTTGCCCTGCTCGACTTCCTTCCGGACCTCAAAGATCGCCTCCTCAATGACGGCGTTCCCTGCTGTTCTCGCGGTGATGTTCAAGGAGTCCAGGATCGGAACGCCGGAGGACAGCAAGGTGCCAAGAGTTCGGCAGAAACGTGCGACTGCAATTTTTCTCAGAAGAAGGCCCAGAGCCGGCATGCGGAGCATTAACCTATCGATCTGGTAGCGCCCCTGATCGGTCGCATAGTATTGCCTCAGGGCGAAAATACTGGCGAAGAGCACGATGAAGATCAACCACCAGAAACGGCCGATGAAGTTCGAGGCAGCGACGACCACTCGGGTCAGAAACGGCAGTTGTGCGCCCAGGCCCTCAAACAGGCTGGCGAAGACTGGGATGACCTTCCACAAGATCACGTAGACGACGATGATTGCGATCGTGACGACGGCGACGGGGTAGACCATCGCGGACTTGACCTGGCCCTTGAGTTTGACGGTCTTTTCAATGTAGTTGGCCAGTCGTTGCAGGATTGTGTCCAGAATACCGCCGGCCTCGCCGGCGCCGACCATGTTGACGTACAGTTCGTCGAAGGCCTGAGGGTGCTTCCTCATGGCCTCCGCCAGGGAGGAGCCTCCCTCGACATCCTGCCGAGTCTGGAGAATGATCTTCTGGAAACCCTTGTTTTCCTGCTGCTGTCCCAGGATATCGAGACATTGGACCAGTGGCAGGCCTGCATCAATCATCACCGAAAACTGCCGGGTGAAGATGGCGACGTCTTTGGATTTGACGCCTCCTCCGAATTTTGGAAGGGCAATTTCCTTCCCCTTCTCCTTGACGGTGGTGATGACAATCTGCTGTCGCCGCAGGGCGGCGATAACTGCTTCTTTGTTATCGCCGATCAGAACCCCGGTCTGCGGGCTGCCGTTACGATCACGACCCTTCCATTCATAACTGGGCATGGTCAGGACCTCCGCTTCTTCTTCAGCTCAGGTGTCTGTGAAGTTGTTCCGATACCGCGATTAATCATGTCCTGGAGCTCGTCGGGCAGGGAGCTGTGGGCCATCGCGGTTTGCAGGGAGATCTTGCGTTGCTGGTAGAGCGTCGCAAGAGACTGGTTGAAGGTCTGCATGCCGTATCTTAACTGACCGGCCTGCATCGTGGAGTAGATCTGGTGAATCTTGTCTTCTCGGATCAGGTTGCGGATCGCCGCGTTGGGAACCAGAACTTCACAGGCCAGAGCCCGTCCCTTGCCGCTGGCCCTCGGGAGGAGAGACTGACAGATGATGCCTTCGAGCACGAAGGAGAGCTGGGCGCGAACCTGGCTCTGCTGGTGTTCGGGAAAGACGTCGACGATTCGGTTAATGGTCTGAGGGGCGGAGTTGGTGTGAAGGGTGGCGAAGGTCAAATGACCGGTCTCCGCGATACGGAGCGCGGATTCAATGGTCTCCAGATCGCGCATCTCACCGACTAAGACGACGTCGGGATCTTCGCGAAGCACCGACCTCAGAGCGGCAGGGAAGGACAGGGTATCAGCGTGAAGTTCCCGCTGGTTGACCATGGCTTGTTTGTGGGAGTGGAGATACTCGACCGGGTCCTCGATGGTCAGAATGTGAACGGGCTTTTCCCGGTTAATCTTGTCGATCATCGACGCCAGTGTCGTCGATTTGCCGGATCCCGTCGGCCCGGTGACCAGGACCAGGCCTCGGGGTCTGTTGCACAGGGGCTCGACCGCGGCGGGCAGGCCCAACTCACGAAATCCCAGGATTTCGTAGGGAATGCGGCGGAATGCCCCAGCGACCGCCCCTCTCTGCTGGTAGATGTTGGCCCTGAATCGAGCCAGGCCCTTGACGCCGAAGGAGATGTCCAACTCCAGGCTCTCTTCGAACCGGTGCTTTTGAGCGTCGGTCAGAACTGAGTATGACAATCTCTTGGTTTCGACGGCCGTCAGTGGTGGCTGATTCTCCAAGGGCAAGAGGATGCCGTCGACCCTGACCAGCGGGGGAGAGTTGGTCGTGATATGGAGGTCGGTTCCACCCTTGTCGACCATCAAATTGAGCAGTTGGTGCAAGCTGGTGGCCACTGGGCCTCCCTTCCGGTGCCCTAGAGCACGCTTTCGCGTACCACCTCTTCGATGGTGGTGACGCCCTCTCGGATTTTTTGAAGGCCTGACTCTCGCAGGCCGATCATGCCCTCTTCCAAAGCCTTCCTTCGAAGTTCAATGGCCGAGGCACCTGAGAGCACCAGCTCTCGGACGTCCTCGGTGACCTTCATGACCTCAAAAAGGCCGACCCTTCCCTTGTAGCCGCGCTGGTTGCAGACTTCACATCCGCGACCCCGGTAAAGCTGGATGTTCGGTGCTTCGCTTTCCGAAAAGCCGACATTGAGCAGGGCCTGGATCGGAACATCCTCAACCTCTTTGCACTTCTGGCACACGCGGCGAATCAGCCTCTGGGCGACAATCAGATTGACCGACGTCGCCACGAGGAAGGGCTCGATGCCCATGTTCATCAAACGGTTGATCGTCGACGGTGCATCGTTGGTGTGGAGGGTCGAAAGAACCAAGTGCCCGGTCAACGCCGCCTTGATCGCAATTTCCGCCGTTTCGAAGTCCCTGATCTCGCCGACCAGGACGATGTTGGGATCCTGGCGAAGGAAGGCCCGGAGAGCGGCGGAGAAATTGAGGCCGATGCTCTCTTTCATTTGAACCTGGTTGATGCCCGACAGCTGAAACTCCACCGGATCTTCGGCGGTCATGATGTTGGTCTCCGGCGTGTTAATCCTGGAAATCGCCGAATAGAGGGAGTTGGTTTTGCCCGATCCGGTCGGTCCGGTGACCAGAACCATGCCATAGGGTGAGAAAATCGCCTCTTCGAACCACTTCAAGCTCTGCTTTTCGAAACCGAGCTTGGTCATGTCCAGCATCAGGTTCTCTTTGTCGAGCAGACGAAGGACGATCTTTTCGCCGTGGAGGGTGGGCAGCGTCGAAACGCGGTAGTCAAGTTCCTTTGGCTTGCCCTTGTATTTCATCTTGATCTTGATCCGGCCGTCCTGGGGCAGTCGCTTTTCCGCGATGTCCAGCTTGGCCAGAATCTTGATTCTCGAACAGATCGCGTCCTTGAGCTTGAGCGGGGGGTTCATGATCTCATACAGAATGCCGTCGATACGAAAACGAACGCGGTAACTCTTCTCATAGGGTTCGATGTGGATGTCGGAGGCGTCTCGTTTGAGCGCGTCGGTCAAAATCAGGTTGACCAGCCTAACGACCGGCGCTTCGTCCGCCGATGCCTCGAGGTCGGCGATATCCAGTTCTTCTTCCTCTTCGAGGACCTCAAGAGAGGTCTCGTCGACGGTCGAAAGGTCGTCCATGACCTTCTTCAGCTCGATCGCATGGGTCGTACCGAAATATTTGTCGATCGCCTCTCGCAGCGACTCCTCGGACGCCACCACGGGCTCGACCCTGTAACCGGTAATAAAAGTGATGTCGTCCATCGCGAAGACGTTGGTTGGGTCACTCATTGCGACTGTCAGGGTCGCTCCGGTCTTGGACACCGGAATAAATTCGTACTTTCGGGCCACATCGGCGGGGATCAGGCGGATGATGGTGTCGTCGATGTCGAAATGGCGGAGGTTGATCGACGGCACGCCATACTGCTGGGACAGGCAATCCAGAATGTCCTCTTCGCTGACAAAGCCGTTCTTGACCAGCTGCTGGCCAACCCGCCCGCCGGTCTGTTTTTGATCCTCAAGAGACTTTTCCAGCTGATCTTCGGTGATCAACTGCGCTTTGAGGAGAAGTTCTCCGATCTTGAGTGGCATCCAGTCACCGCCCGTTCAGTTTGATTCCTCTGGAATTGTAACACTGGCTGCGGTGTCCTCAAGGAGTTGGGCCACCCTCTGTTCTATCGCCTCGGCCGTCGGCGTTCCTTTCGGCCTGACTCCGGCCTTTCCGGGATGTGCTTGCTTGGGGAGCGCAGTGGAGGACAGAATGGCGGCCCGAGGTCCCAGTGGGCCGTTTCTTCGCCAGTCGGTTGTCAGGAAGACCCCGACCGTTGGTGCTCCGAGACTGGCTGCGAGATGGATCGGTCCGGTGTCCGCGCCGACGACGACCGAGGCGCCGCCAAGCAGGACGGCCAGCTGTTCGATATTGGTTGGCGGGGCCAACACGACAGCGTCTTCGGCGCCGGTGACGATGGCTTCGGCTCGCTCCCGCTCGCCAGGGCCCCAGGCGACGACCACCGAGAGGCCCCTGGCCGCCAGTCGACGGGCCAGATCAATGAGAATGTCGGCGCCCAGGACTTTTGAGGGACGCCCGGCACCGGGTAACAGCACGGCGTACGGTAATTCTCTCCGGAACTCGGGCCAGCGTTCAACGGATTGTTCTAAGAGCCAGCGCCCGTCCGGCGCGGGCGTTTCGGGTGCGGGTTCGGCGCCGACGACTTTGAGAAGGCTCGAGTTTGTGGCGACAACGTGGGGTTGGGCGCGAGAACCCGGCAGGACCCGCGTGTAGACCAGGCCTGGCAACAGTTCGCGCCGCCACGGCCGTGCCAGGCCGACTCGCTCAGCGGCGCCGGTCCATCGGGTGATCCAGGCTGATTTAACCGTTCCCTGGGAATCCAGGGCCAGGTCCGGCGCCAGTTCCCGCAGTCGCGTCTTAACGGCGCCGGTCTCTGCCCGAGTTCGCGTCGAAAAAGGCTCCTTCCGCCAGCGTTTGGTCGCCACAGAGATCACGGAGTCGACAGCTGGATGACCCTGAACCAGGGGCTGAAAGGATTCCTCGACCACCCAGGTCAGGTGCAGGTCGGGCCGGTTGTCCCGCAGGGACTGTGCCAGAGGCCAGGTGTGGATGATGTCGCCCAGGGCGGAAAGGCGGATCAGGACCAGGCGCATCAGGCAGGGCCGAACCGCTCGAGGATCGTGCCGAGGACATCAGTCGTCGCGTGGTCTTTCGGGTCGCCGCAGATCAGGGTGCGACCGCCGTAGGCTTCGACAACATCGCGTTCGGGAACGTTCGAAACTGTGTAGTCCGTACCCTTGGCGTGGACATCGGGCTTGAGGGCTTCCAGAACAGGCGCGACGGTCGGCGTGTCGAACAACACGATCGCGTCGATCACGGCCAGGTGGGCGAGGATCTCCACCCGTTCGGCCTGAGTGATGATTGGACGCGAGGGACCTTTTGAGGCCTGGACGGATTGATCGGTGTTGACGGCGGCGATCAGGCGGTCGCCGTGACGGGATGCGTCGGCAAGGTACCGGAGGTGGCCGACATGAAGGAGGTCGAAGGCGCCGTTGACCATCACGACCGTCAGCCCGTCCTCCCGCCATAGCCGACAGTCCTCGCCTATCTGTTCAAGAGATCTCAACTTGGCCATTGGATCGGGCTGAATTGACATCGCTACGGTTTCGGTTTTTCGAGAGAATGAACGGCGCGGCTCAGTTCGTCGGCATTGACCGTGGCCGTCCCCAGTTTCATCACGACCAGGCCACCGGCGATATTGGCCAATGCGGCGGCCTCTCCGGGCGTTGCGCCGGCCGCCAGAGAGGCGACGAGAACCGCCAGCACCGTGTCCCCGGCGCCGGTGACGTCGGCGACCTCATCGGTCCCGAAAACCGGGAGGTGGACCGGTGGGTGGTCGATCTCCGCGAGGGTCATGCCCCGGTTGCCCCGAGTTGCCAGAACGAATCTGGCGTCCAGCGCCCGCCGCAGGTCTTCGGCGGCCTGGGAGACAGCCTCGTCGTTTTCCAGAGGCCGGGCAGCCCACGCCACGAGCTCCTCGAGGTTGGGCGTCGCGCCGTCGACGCCGGGAAACAGCCCGGTCCGGTACCTGGAATCCATACAGGTCCAACGGGCGGGCTTGTGAGATGCCTTGACTGCGGACAGGATGTCGGCGGTGACCGTTCCATATCCGTAATCTGAGACTGCGACCGCATCGGCGTCCCGGGCTGCCGCCGAGAGGTTCTCGGCCAGGAGGGTCGCCCATCGGCCGTCGGCCGGGAGGTAATCTTCGATATCGTACCGGGCGACCTGGTGCTTGAGCGAGGAAGCGCCGCCCCCGAGGATTCGGACCTTGGTCGGCGTTTGAAAATCGGGCATCGTGACGATTCGTGTGGTGTCTATTCCTCGTCGGTCCAAGAGGGTTCGAAGCGACCTGCCGGTTTCGTCGTCTCCGACCACTCCAACCGGCTGAACCTGGACCCCGAGGGATGCCAGGTTGGCAAGGGCGTTGGCGCCCCCGCCGGCGACGTCTTCCTGCCGCTCGTGGCGGAGGATGATGACCGGCGCCTCCCGCGAGATCCTCTTGGGGGTTCCCAGGATGAAGCGGTCCAGCACCAAGTCCCCATAGAGAACGGCGCGGGAGCCTGAAAAGCGCTCGATGACGTTGAGAAGGCGTTGTGGATCGGTCATCGGCAGCAGTGTAGCGCAGCCGTCCAGGATTTGCACAACCTACTGAGGGTTTAGGGTTTAGGATTTAGAGTCAGGGTGTGGACTCGGTGGGTCATTGGTTTGGGACAGTTTTTGGGAGTCGAGATCGACGATTCTCGACGTAACAAAACCCTTCGGCTAGTTCCTTCCCCCTAATCCCTCATTCCTTTCCCGTCTCCTACGGCCATCTCACACGGCCCGCTGGGCTTCGTGCACCCGGACCCGCTATGATAATCCCCACGATGAGTCGCCTCCTGTCCGCACCGCTCGTCCGATGGGACGATTTTCATATGGTTTTCGACCTCCCGGCGGTCGAATGGATGTTGAGGCGGCGCTTGGGCAATGTCGAAGCCCTGTCGAACCTGGAATTGGACGGACGTGACGACAGACTCAGTGTGGTTGTCCAGGTCCACTGGAAGGGCGTCTCGATCAGGGTTCAGGTGGAGCTGACGGAGATCCGGATTCGTCACCGGCGGCTCGGCTTCCGCCTGGGACGATTGAGGTCTCTTGGCGGCCTTCCGATTCCGAAGATTGCGGTACTCCGAACTCTTCAGGGAACCGTTCCAGAATTGGTGACCATCCTTCCGGGCTCGGATATCGTCGTTGTCGATCTTCGACGCTGGATTCCTCCTGAGGTCTCACTGCGGATCGTAGCGGTTCAGGTTGTTGGCGACGGTCTTCACGTCTGGCTGGCGTCGGGTTCGGTTCTGGAGATTCCGCTGCCCCAGAAACAGCAGCTGGGGTCCGGGAAACCCGAAAAGAGCCTGGTTTCAGGGCCCCAGTGAACACCACTTGACACCCGGAAGGTGCTCGGGTAGAGTCCTGCTCCCCTGTGTCTACAGGGTAAGTTCTTTGTGGGGATTGAGAAGATGCGAAGTTACGTACCGAAAAAGGATGAGATATCTCGCGAGTGGTTGGTGGTCGATGCCTCGAACAAGATTTTGGGGCGTTTGGCAACAGAGATCGCGCGGGTACTGCGGGGTAAGCATAAGCCCGAGTACACGCCCCATCTCGACACCGGAGATTTCGTCATTGTGGTTAACGCGGGCAAAATTGTGGTGACCGGGAAAAAGATGGAAGACAAGCTCTACTACCGGCACTCCGGATATCCCGGCGGGCTGAAGGTGGAGAACCTTCGCGAGCGATTGGACAAGTATCCTGAGCGGGTCATTCGTTCGGCGGTCTGGGGCATGCTGCCCAAGAATCGTTTGGGGCGTCAACTGCTCCGCAAACTCAAGGTGTACGCAGGACCGGAGCATCCGCACCAGGCCCAGCTGCCGAAGACGATGACTTTATGATGTCGATTGGGGGACATCGTGGCTGAGATCGAATATTACGGAACCGGGCGCCGCAAAACTGCGGTGGCTCGTGTCTACCTGCGACCAGGTTCTGGAAAAATTGTCGTTAATCGTCGCGATTTCGACAGTTTTTTCCCCAACCGGGTGCTGAAGATGGTAATTCGACAGCCGCTGCTGTTGACCGAAACCCAGGACAAGTTTGACATCCTGGTGAACGTTGACGGTGGGGGTTCGACAGGACAGGCCGGAGCGATCCGCCACGGGATTTCGAGGGCCCTCCTCGAGTACAACGGTGAGTTCCGTCCCCAGTTGAAGGCTGGCGGATTTCTCACTCGCGATGCCCGGAAGGTGGAGCGTAAGAAGCCTGGACAGCCCAAGGCGCGGAAGCGCTTCCAATTCTCCAAGCGGTAAGGGAGAGCGTAGTGGCCACGATTCAGATGAAGGAACTGCTCGAAGCGGGAGTCCACTTCGGGCATCAAACTCGGCGCTGGAATCCGAAGATGAAGCCTTTTATTTTCGGAAAGCGCAACGGCATTCACATTGTCGACCTGCAGAAGACCCTGAAGTATTTCGAGGAAGCTGCAGAGTTCGTTCGCGACCTGGCGACCAACGGCCGGAACATTCTTTTTGTTGGGACCAAGCGTCAGGCTCAGGACACGATCCGGGAAGAAGCCACCCGCTGCGGCATGTTCTACATGAATCACCGCTGGCTCGGTGGGACGATGACCAACTTTGACACGATCAAGAAGTCGATTACGCGCTTCAAGGAGATCGAAGTCGCCTTAGCCAAAGAGGACAGCCATCTGACCAAGAAGGAGCGCATTGGTCTCGAGCGCCAGAGAAAGAAGATGGAACGTGCGATCGGGGGAATCAAGGAAATGGAGACTCTCCCGGAGGCTCTGTTCGTCGTTGATACCGAGCACGAGCACATCGCGGTCAGAGAGGCCAACCGTCTTGGAATTCCGGTGATTGCTGTCGTCGATACCAATTGCGATCCGGAAGACGTCGACTTTCCGATTCCGGGCAACGATGATGCCATTCGGGCCATTCGTTTGTTCACGTCTCGGATTGCCGATAATGTGCTCGAAGGCCTCAACCTGTCCGACAAGCGATTCGTTGGCCCAGAGGGCGCCGAGAGTTCGGCGGTTCCCGATGAAACGCCCGCCCAGGCCGAGCCTGCAGCCGACGCCAACGATGCGCCGGTCGCCGAGGAGACCGTTGCGGTCGAAACCGTCCCGGTCGAAACCGCCCCGGAGGCGGAACCGGTCGTGGCAGTTGAAACCGCCCCTGAGCCTGAGCCTGAGCCGGCAGCCGCAGCCGAAGAGCCGGAAGCATCCAAAGAAAAGGATGAGCCCGAAGCGGAAGAGGCGTCGACCAAGGCCTGAGAGTCCAAGATATTGATTTCTATGGGCCGGGCGCACCGTGCGCTCGGCCCTTTTTCAAAGAGGTGTGATATGGCGATAACAGCAGCGGCGGTAAAGGAACTGCGCGAGCGTACGGGCGCCGGCATGATGGATTGCAAGAAGGCGCTCGTCGAGGTTGACGGCAACCTGGATGAGGCGATCAAATATCTCAGAACCAAGGGTTTGGCGGCTGCGGCCAAGAGGGCCCATCGTGCCGCCAACGACGGCATTGTCGTCATTGTTGGTGATGCCGGTCGCAAAGCAATTGTCGAACTTAACTGCGAGACCGAACCGGTTTCCAAGCTTCCGAATTTCAGGGACTTTGCAGATGCGTTGGTCCAGCAGACGCTTGAAAGCGGCGCCACATCGGGCGACGAGCTCAAAAGCCAACCGACGTCCGGTGATCCCGCTCATACGGTTGAGGAGTCGATTTCCTTGATGGTCGCGACGATAGGCGAGAATATCGTGCTCAACCAGTGCACCGTCGTCAACGCCGGAGAAGGTAATTCGCTGGCGTCCTACATTCACATGGGCGGTCGGATGGGTGTTGTCGTCGAGGGCACCGGTGCAGTGAGCGAAGAGGCTCTCCACGATGTTGCTTTGCACATTGCCGCGAGCGCCCCGCGCTTTGTTGCTCGCGAGGAAGTCACTGACGATCTTCTGGCGACCGAGAGGGAAATTGCCATGAGGCAGGCGGTTGAGCAGGGGAAACCCGAGCATATCGCCGAGAGGATGGTCTCCGGGAAGATGGAAAAGTTCTTCGTGCAAGAGGTCCTGCTGGCTCAAGCCTTCGCCAAGGATTCTTCGGTGTCGGTCGGTGAGTTCTTGAAGAACACCTGTGGGCCGGACGCGACCATCGTTTCTTTTGTCCGTTACCAACTGGGAGAGGGCGCCTGAGGGCGTTCGATTTGATTAAACTCAACACCCGTCGTTCCGGCGGGTGTTTTTTTTGTGTGAATGCCCGGTCTGCTGGGGAGCAGGGTCAGTGTCAGGGGCGGGTGCAGCGACAGAAAACAGCGACCGCGACAGTGGGCAGCGGCCGTGGTCCGCGACGGTAGACAGCGACAGATGGCCGCGACCGCGGCAGACGCCGGCCACTCCGGAACGATGGATCATGATCACACTTTCGGATTGAGCAACCGCCAGGTCATGGCTCGGACCCGCGAAGCGGGTCTCGAGTATCTATTGCTGTATTATCGTGCGGCTGTACTGGATGAAGATGGGTGGTATTCAATGACAAGCGGGGTTCCCAAGTATCGAAGGATTCTGGTCAAACTTTCCGGTGAGGCCTTGATGGGAGATCAGGCCTTCGGCATCGCCCCCGAGGTGGTCAAGAACCTCGCCGAGGAATTGGCGGCGGTTCATGCCCTTGGTGTGCAAATGGCGTTGGTTGTTGGGGGCGGCAACATCATTCGGGGGGTCTCGGCCCAGGAACAAGGCATAGACCGGGTCACCGGTGATCACATGGGTATGTTGGCGACGATCATCAACGCCCTGGCACTGTCTTCGGCATTGGAGCAGTGTGGCATTCAAACCCGTGTTCAGACGGCAATTTCCCTGCAGGAGGTAGCGGAACCCTTCATCCGGAGGCGGGCAGTCCGGCACCTCGAAAAAGGTCGCATCGTTCTCTTTGCGGGTGGGACGGGAAATCCGTTCTTCACGACCGATACCGCGGCTGCGCTGAGGGCCAACGAGATTCAGGCGGATGTGCTGTTCAAGGCGACCAAGGTCGACGGAGTGTATACGGCTGATCCGATGAAGGACCCCGAGGCCCGTCTGCTGACCCGGTTGACCTACATCGATGTTTTGAAAGATAACCTGAAGGTGATGGATGCGGCAGCTATTTCACTTTGCATGGAGAATGGGGTTCCGATCCAGGTCTTCAACATCCGGGAAGCTGGTATTCTCAAGGCTGTGGTCCTAGGAGCCAAAGAAGGGTCTCTCATTGGGCCCGAGGAGGACGTATGAGTGAAGAACAGTTGAAAGCGATCGAAAGAGACATGGAGGGCCGAATGGTCGGCGCCTTGAACGTGTTCAGGGAGGATTTGGCGAAGCTCCGGACCGGGCGGGCCACCTTGGGCCTTCTCGATGGGGTCAGCGTCGATTACTACGGAAGCCAAACCCCACTGAACCAGGTGGCGTCCCTTTCGGTTCCCGATTCGAATACGATCTTAATCGCACCCTGGGAGCCCAAGGTTTTGGCTGATGTGGAACGGGCTATCCTCAAGTGCAACCTCGGTCTGACGCCCAACAACGACGGCAAGGTCATTCGGCTGAACATCCCTCAGTTGACCGAGGAGCGTCGCAAAGAGTTGGTCAAGATTGCCCACGACACCGGCGAAGGCGCCCGGAGTGCCGTACGGCAGGTCCGACGAGACGGCAACGAGTCGGTCAAGAAAATGGAAAAATCCAAAGAGATTTCAGAAGACCAGATGCACGACGGCCTCGAGGCAATTCAAAAGTTGACCGACACCTACGTTGGCAAAATCGAAGATGTCCTCCAGGTCAAAGAGAAGGAAGTCATGGAGGTCTGAGCCGGCTCCGCCGGCTGCTGTCAGCTGTCAGCTGTCAGCTCTCAGCCCCACTGGCAAACCATGAGTGACCGACAGAGTCTCCGCGAACCGACGTGCCTCCGAAGTGGAGGTCACGGTGGCATTGCGTTGACCGGCTTCGGTTTGGTGATGAGTATCGAGTATCGAGTATCGAGTATTGAGCCACTGACCCTCCGAAATGACCCATCTATCGAGCTGGCTGGAGTTTGAGTGAGTTATTGCCCTGAAGTCGGTATCGTCTGTGTCGCCGGAGGGCGGGGAGAGCGTTTCGGGGGCGATAAACTGGCTGCATCCCTCGGGACGAGAACCGTGCTCGAGTGCTCCCTGTTCGCCCTCCGCCAGGCATTTCCCTCAGCGCCCCTATCGTTGGTGGTTCCTGCCGATCGAGTGCAGTTTTGGCGGGAGCGGCTAGAGGCGGATTGGGATGGCATTCGCTGCGTCGAGGGGGGGGCGCGCCGGCAGGACTCCGTCCGTCGTGGCGTTGAGGCCGTCGCCGATCAGGGGATCGAGATCGTGGCAATTCATGACGGTGCCAGACCTCTTGTACATCCGGAAGATATTCGGGCGACCGTTGAGAAGATTGGTACCGCAGACGGGTGCATCCTCGGTCAACCTGCAGCAGATACTGTCAAGCAAGTCGATGCCCGAGGGGTTGTTCTCGAGACCCTCCCCCGGCAGGCTATCGTGTTGGCTCAAACCCCCCAGGCCTTTCGGCTCGAGGCTCTGCGCCGGGCCTGGGTTGCTGGTGATTTCGAGCGAGAGTGGACAGATGAAGCCGCCCTCTTGGAGAGCATGGGCATGCAAGTCGTCGTCGTAATTGCCAGGCATCCCAATCCGAAACTGACGACTGAGGGTGATCTTGTGCTCCTTCGGGCACTGGGGGCCCGGCTGGAAACCCCAATGCCGCCCGCCGATGGGTCTTGTGTGGTGAGTTCGAGGAACGAGGAGAAGATAGATGCCTTGCCCATCATTGACGACGAGTAACGAAGAAATCGTCCACAACCCCCATCGGCCCAAAGGTTTACTGCGGCGCTTCGCGCCTTGTGGCGGCAAGGCCGGGTTGTGGCGGCATCGGTCCGGCTTCGTCGTTCCCGCTCCTCGAAGATGGGGGAGCATCGGCTTCGCCACGGCTCCTAGAATCCGGACCAATGGCGCTCGCAACGGGCGGTATCGGGGGCTTCCGGCCGGGCCCCACAAGGCGAGTCGCCAATGACATCCATCCGAGTAGGCCAGGGATTCGACGTCCACCGAATCCGGTCCGGCCGGCCCTTGGTTCTGTGCGGAGAGATCCTGGCGTCTGAGATCGGCCTTGAAGGCCACTCCGACGCGGACGTTGTTTTGCATGCAACCACGGATGCGATCCTCGGGGCGGCGGGGGCGGGCGATATTGGTCAGCATTTTCCGCCCTCGGACCCTCAGTGGAAGGATGCCGACTCCAAGATGTTTTTGGATCGAGCCCTCCAACTGGCCGAGGCCCGGGGCCTCAGGCCAGTCAACTGTGACGTCACTCTGGTGGGGGAGCGTCCAAGAATTGGTCCGCATCGTGGCCGGTTGAGGATGGCTCTGGCCGCCCTTTTGAGCCTCGAGCCTGAGGACGTCAACATCAAGGCCACGACCACCGAGGGATTGGGATGGACCGGACGGGGTGAGGGTTTGGCCTGCATGGTTGTCATTTTGATGGAGGGAGGGACGGCTGATGACTGAGGCAAATTGGGTCGTCGGCTTCCATGCGGTCCTCGGTCTTTTGGAGAGCGACCAGGCGGTCGAGGTGGTATTGGTTCAAGACGGACGTCGGGACTCTCGGATCCGGACAATCGTGTCGAAGGCCAGAGCGAGGAGTGTGGATATCCGCTTCGTTCCCTCCGGGAAACTCAGGGAAGTCGCCGGATCGGTTGCTCACAACGGGTGCGCTGCCAGGACCGGGCCTGTCCTGCTGCGAGAGATCGATGACTGCATTGCCCCCGAAGGCCAGCCTGGGAGACTCTTGCTCCTGGATGACGTCGCCGATCCTCACAACCTGGGGGCGGCAATTCGTTCGGCCGCTGCCTTCGGGGTTGACGGCCTGATCATCGCCGGCCCTCAGGCGCCGCCCCTCGGCGGGGCCGCGGCCAAGGCGGCCGCCGGCCACGTTCACAGCGTGCCGTTGGTCCGGGCGAAGGTCGCCGCTGATATCCTTTTCCGACTGGCCGGTGAGGGCTACTGGGTCTTTGGCGCCGATTCAACGGGTGAGGATCTCCGGCAGGTCAAGGTCCCCGACCGTTGGGTATTGTGTGTCGGGTCCGAGGAGCGTGGACTCCGGGCCAAGACCCGTCATCGGGTTGATGAGTGGGTTTCAATTCCGATGGAACCCGAGGTGGAAAGCCTGAATGTTTCCGTAGCGACTGGTGTTTTACTCTATGCGATGACTCAGGGGACTTCGGAGACGTCGTAGTTTTCCAACCATCCAAGCCGGTGAGAGCCGTTGACTGTTGGCCGTTGGCCGGGACCGGGACGGTTGACCGGGGGAGGGCTCGGTTGGCGGGGGATGCCATGCCGACGCCGACGCTGGTGACTGTCGCGGATGCTGCCGTCTGACGCTGTACCTGCCATCTGATTCCGTCGCTTTCCACTGACTCTGCCCACTGCTCCGGTCGCCCCTCTCGCCGCCGTTCCCGAAGGCAAGAAATTCCCCCCAACAGGCTTGCACCCCACCCATCGCTGTGGTACCTTCCCTCTCCCACTGCCCCTGGTAGAGGTGTGCTCTTTTACATCATGCGGGATTCGATGGCGTTAGGATCTGCTGGCGTAGCTCAATTGGCAGAGCAGCTGATTTGTAATCAGCAGGTTACGGGTTCGAGTCCCATCGCCAGCTCCATCAGCGATATTGAGGAGTTTTCTTGTGCAGGCGTGGCCGAGCGGTTAAAGGCAGCAGACTGTAAATCTGCCGGCATATTGCCTACGGTGGTTCGAACCCATCCGCCTGCACCATTGGTCCGTTATAAATGCGGGAGTAACT